>CAZCLS010000221.1:0-6921 GCA_964499565.1 uncultured bacterium | reverse complement strand
CCGATGTGATCGCCCATCAGGGTGTTTTGGACCAGGGAGTGAATTTCATACAAAAACCGTTCTCGGCTAAAGGCATAGCAGTCAAGATCAGAGATGTGCTGGATAATACTATCAAAACGCACGCACAGAGAGGCATTGAATGAAAGAAAACGCGGAAACGGAAGCAGCGAAGGATACCGGCAGAGTATCACTATGTACTAAACGAGTCGCGCTGGCGGCGGTCGTATTCAGCCTGGCCGCACTCGTGGTATTCAGCGCCGTTACGGGCGCGTATGAAAAAGCCGTTGCTCCAAGTCTGCCGCCGGTCCTTTCCGGCTCCGAGATCCACTATCCACCCTTTTGCATAGTCGACCAGAGCGGTCGGGCTGACGGTTTTTCCGTTGAACTGCTCAGGGCGGCTATTTCTGCTATGGGACGCTCGGTCAGCTTTCGCACGGGTAACTGGACCGAGGTAAAAAGCCTGCTGGAGACGGGTGAGATTCAAGCTCTGCCCCTGGTTGGCCGCACACCGGAACGGGAAAATCTTTTCGATTTCACCTTTCCCTACATAACTCTGCACGGGGCTATCGTTGTTCGAAAAGACACAAGCGGTATCAAGAATTTACATGATCTTGCCGGAAAGCAGGTGGCGGTCATGCGGGGAGATAACGCCGAGGAGTTCCTGAGAAGAGAGGAACGCGGGATCGAAATTCACACAACCGCAACCTTTGAGGAAGCTCTGCAAGAACTCTCGCGGGGCAAGTTCGACGCCGTGGTTATTCAACGGCTCGTGGCTTTGCGCCTGATCCAGGGAACCGGGCTTACAAATCTAACCGTTGTTAACCGGCCCATAGAGGGATTCGACCAGGATTTTTGTTTTGCCGTCAAAGAAGGCGACCGGGACAACCTGGCTCTGCTGAACGAAGGGCTCGCTATAATCATGGCGGACGGAACCTACCGGCAACTCCACTACAAATGGTTTGCCAACCTTGATCTGCCATCTGATCGACGTATCGTGATTGGCGGGGATAACAACTTTCCGCCCTATGAATATCGGGATAAGAACGGACTTCCCACGGGCTACAATGTTGATCTGACGCGCGCTATCGCGCGGGAGATAGGACTCGATATAGAGATCCGGCTGGGGTCCTGGGCTGAAATCCGGCAGGAACTGGCCATGGGAGAAATCGATGCGCTTCAAGGCATGTTTTATTCAACCGAACGCGATAAAATGTTCGACTTCACCCCGCCGCACCTGGTGGTTAATTATGTTGCCGTTGTGCGCAAGGGCGAAGGCCCGGCGCCGGCTACGACAGAAGAACTGGCGGGCAAGCGCATCGTGGTTCAGCGCGGAGATATCATGCACGACTTCACGCTGGAAAAAGGCCTGGGAAAGCAGGTTGACGCCGTTGAGTCTCAAGAGCTGGCTTTGAAAGAACTGGCTGAAGGGCGCTATGATTGCACACTCGTGACCCGGCAGACCGCCCTGTACGGGATAGACAAATACGGCTGGAACAATCTGACCGTCGGCAATCATCCGTTCATATCGGCCGAGTATTGCTATGCTGTTCAAAATAACAGCAGGGCCTTTCTGGCGCAACTCAGCGAAGGGCTGGCGGTATTGAAAGAGACCGGTGAATACCGGCGCATCCAGGAAAAATGGTTCGGTATTTATGATGCTCAGCGGCCCGCTCTGGCAATCATCGTCCGCTACATGGTGCTAATAGGCGCGCCCCTGCTTATGATCCTGCTTGTGACGTTTATGTGGTTATGGTCATTGCGCAAACAGGTAGCGCGACGGACGCTGGAGCTGGCTGCTGTTTCTCAGAGACAGCAAGCCATTCTCTCCGCTGTTCCAGATATCATTATGGAAGTAAACACACATAAAATCTATACCTGGGCCAACCGGGCCGGACTCGAATTTTTCGGGACTGATGTGATCGGCCGTGAAGCCGCCAGCTACTTTTTGGGAGAACAAGACACCTACGCGGCGGTTAAACCACTGTTTAATGGCGATGATAATGTTGTTTATATCGAGAGCTGGCAACGGCGGCAGGACGGCCAGAAGCGTTTGCTGGCCTGGTGGTGCCGGGTACTCAAGGACCCGCGGGGCTTGATAGTCGGAGCTCTGTCTACCGCGCACGACATTACCGAGCGCAATCGGACCGTAGTGGCACTGCGCGAGAGTGAACACAAATTCAAGCATGTGTTTGAAAATCTGCCGATTGGTATCAGCATGACCTTGCCCGCAGGCGAGATTCAAACCAACAGGTATTTTAGAAACATGCTGGGCTATGCTGAAGATTGTCCGGCGCTCAAATGGCAGGAAATTACTCATCCGGATGACATTGAAGTCAGTCAAAAGATTATTGATTCAATCCTGTCCGGTGAAAAAGATTCGGTTCAATTCGAAAAAAGGTACATCCATAAGAACGGCTCAGTAGTCTGGGCAGAAGTAAACACGACGATACGGCGCGGCAGTGAGGGCCGGGAAGACTATTTACTGACTGCGGTAAACGACATTACCGGGCGCAAGGCAGCGGATGAAAAGATCAAAAATCAACTGAATGAACTTCAGCGCTGGCAGGATATCATGTTAGGCCGGGAAGATCGCATACAGGAGCTCAAGCGAGAGGTAAACGAACTCTGCCGCACATCAGGCGAGGCTGCGCGTTACCCCAGTCAGAACGATAACCCGACCGAATCGGATGAACTGAACATATGAAGCCACTTATTGCGAAAATGCGTCCCGCTCTGGTCGCAATACTTATTGTATTCACCGCCAGCCTTGTACGGGCGGTATTCTTTGCGGAGTTAGGACGCGGGATTCCCTACCTGACGTACTATCCCGCGGTAATGATTGCGGCCTTATTCGGAGGATTATCAGCAGGGTTACTGGCAACAGTTATTTCCTCTCTTTTATGTTTTTACTGGATCCAAAACGGCTTCATGTCCCCGGTCGAAACGCTGGCCATACTAGTTTTTGTTATGAGCTGCGTAATGGTCTCATTTATAGCAGAAGCGATGCGCAACGCTAAGATCCGGGCCAGGTTGGACCAGGCGAAAGCAGAAATGGCTAACAAGGCCAAGAGTGTTTTCCTGGCAAACATGAGCCACGAATTGCGCACTCCCCTGAATGCTATCCTTGGTTTTTCCGGTTTGCTGAATAACGACGAGTCCGTTTCAACCGAACATCGCCGGATGATCGAGATTATCAGCAACAGCGGTAAACATCTGCTGAACCTTATTAACGCTGTGCTGGATATGGCCAGGATCGAGGCCGGACGAACCACTCTGGAGAACACTACGGTTGACGTGCATGATTTGATACGGAATAGTATTGATCTGATGCGCCAGCAGGCAGAGTCACAGGGATTATATTTGACATTAGAGCTGGATGAAGAACTCCCGCGTTTCATAAAGACGGACGAATCTAAACTCCAGCAGGTGGTCATCAATCTTGTTGGTAACGCCATCAAATTCACTTCAGAAGGTGGCGTGGAACTTCGGCTTGAAAGCCGGTCGCCGGGTGAAGATCATCGAGCAACTCTGATCCTCGAAGTCGAGGATAGCGGCGAAGGCATCTCGGCCGCAGACCAGCTGAGGATTTTCGAGCCGTTTGTCCAGGTCAGTACGAAACCGGATCAAAAAGGAACCGGCCTGGGATTGAGTATCACGCGCCAGTTTGTCGAATTGATGGGGGGCATCATCCGTGTCGAGAGCGAAGTGGGAGTCGGATCGACCTTCAGGGTCGAACTGCCGGTTGAAATTGCGGACGGTGCGGACGGTGCAGCCGACTTGGGGCAGGAAATGCGCGTAAAAAACCTGGCCCCGGGCCAGGCTGAATACCGGGTATTGATTGTTGAAGACCAGGAAGAGAATTGGCAGATGTTGAGCCGGCTGCTGATTCAGGCCGGCTTTCACGTGCGGGTAGCCGGGAATGGCGCGGCAGGTGTTGAAATGTTTCAATCATGGAATCCCCAATTCATCTGGATGGATTGGCGGATGCCGGTCATGGACGGTTTGGAAGCGACTAGCCGTATCCGCGCCCTTAGTGGCGGGCGAACGGTAAAAATCGCGGTTCTCTCCGCTTCAGTGTTCAAGGAAGAGCGGGAGCAGGTGCTGGCGGCCGGAGCCGACGATTTTATATCCAAGCCAATTCAGTTTGACAGAATCTACAAGTGCATGTCCAAACATCTGGGAGTACGATTTGTCTCTGGAGAGCCGCAGTCCACACCGACAACAGAACCAACTAAGAATTTTGACCGCGGGGCTCTGAAGACTCTTCCCCTGTCTCTACGGGCGGAACTGGAGTGTGCCATCGTGTCGCTTGATCCCGAGCGGATTTCAGAAATGATCCTGCGCGTGTCGAAATTGAATCCCGCATTAGGAGCCACTCTGCAGCAGCACGCGGAACAGCGGCATTACACCGCCATATTACGGGCGGTACAGGAAGATAGTACGCGACCTGGAAAGTCGTAATGAGAACTATACACACTTTTTTGAGCGCTAACACAGCCGAACTGAATGTCTGGGGAGCATAAGGTATGCAGCAAATGAATAGCCACCCTTCATCACCAAATCTTAATCCGGCGCCGCTCGCTACCATCCTGGCGGTTGATGACACTACCGAGTCGCTGGAACTACTGGACAAGATATTGACCCGGGCAGGCTACCAGATGCGTCTGGCCGACAGCGGAGAACTGGCTTTGGCCTCCGTAGCAGCCAATCCGCCCGACTTAATTCTGCTGGACGTACACATGCAGGACATCAATGGACTTGACGTATGCAGAAAAATAAAAGAGAATGATAAAACCCGGCATATTCCTGTCATTTTCATCAGCGCGACCGCCGATATAAAAGAAGCCGTGAAAGGGCTGCAGCTGGGTGCGGCGGACTACATCTCCAAACCGTTCCAGCCGGAGGAACTTTTAGCGCGCGTCGAGACACACCTTGCCCTGAGCAGGGCGAATACTACACTCGAACAACAGGCGGACTCTCTCCACCTGTCAAACAAGCAATTGGAATCCGAGATAGGCGAGCGCCGGGAAATTGAAGACGCATTACGTCTGAGCCTCGAACGGGCCGACCATTCGCGCCGGTCGATGCTCAGCACACTGGAGGATTTAAAGCGATCCGAAGAACAAACCGCTATTCGCGCCCGGCAGCAGGCTGCGATAGCCGAAATGGGCCAGCTGGCCCTGACGGATGTGGAACTGCAGGTATTGCTTGACCGGACGGTGAACCGGGTAGCCCAGGAACTGGATGTGGAATTATGCAAGGTACTGGAGGTGTTGCCCGACCGGTCCACAGCCTTGCTGCGAAGCGGTGTCGGCTGGCAGGCGGGGTTGACAGGTAACGAGACAGTGAGTACCGGTTTGAACTCGCAAGCGGGCTTTACACTGCAAAGCAAAGAGCCGGTCATTGTCGAGGATTTACGGACTGAAAAACGTTTTCGCGGCCCGGAACTGCTGCTCAGTCATAATGTCGTCAGCGGCATGAGTGTTATCATCGGATATCCGGAACAGCCCTGGGGAGTATTGGGCGCGCATACCTCTCGCCTGAGAGCCTTCAGTGTCAATGACGTGCATTTCCTGCAGGGAATCGCGCAACTGCTGGCCAGCGCCATCCAGCGCCGGCAGGCTGAGATAGCTCTGCTGGAAAGTGAGAAGCGTTTCTACTCCCTGTTCGAGCGTGCGCCGCTTGGATATCAGTCCTTAAACGCTGAGGGACGCTTCGTCGAAGTGAACCAGGCCTGGCTGGAGATGCTGGGCTACACGCGGGAGGAAGTCATTGGCAAACGGTTTGTAGAATTTATCGTTCCAGAATCCGTTGAAGAGTTTTTAACGCAGTTTCCTATCTTTAAACGCAAGGGAAAGCTCCATGCGGAATTCAAGATGTGCCACAAGAGCGGCGAGCACCTGCTTATCGCATTTGATGGCCGCATTGGCTATAAGAATGACGGCGGTTTCGAAAAAACCTATAGCATCCTTCGGGACATTACCGAGTTCAAAAAGATCGAGGCTGGGCACATGCGACTGATAACGGCCATCATGCAAGCCGCGGAGGTGGTTATCATAACCGACACGACCGGCATAATCCAATATGTCAATCCGGCCTTCGAGCACATTACGGGATATACCTCCGCCGAGGCGGTTGGACAAAGCCCGTCCATACTTAAAAGCGGCAAACAGAATGATGCTTTCTACCGTGAACTATGGGACACTATTTCACACGGAAAAACATGGCAGGGCCGCATTGTTAACAAACGCAAGGACGGAACGCTCTACACCGAGGATGCCACAGTTTCGCCGGTGCTTGATAACGCCGGCGTGATAGTCAATTATGTAGCTGTAAAGCGCGACATAACTGAGCACTTATTACTGACGGAGCAGTTTCAGCAAGCGCAGAAAATGGACTCGATCGGCAGGTTAGCCGGAGGAGTAGCCCACGATTTCAACAACATGTTGGCCGTGATTCTGGGGCACACTGAGATGGCTCTGGACATGCTGGACCCAACTCACCCGCTTTACGCATGCCTGCAGGAAATTCTGAAAGCGACTGAACGTTCCGCCGATCTTACCCGTCAATTGCTGGCATTTGCCCGCCGGCAAACGGTAGCCCCTAAGGTGCTGGACCTGAACAAGACCGTCGGAAGCATGCTCGCAATGTTACGGAAACTCATCGGAGAAGATATCGACTTAGCCTGGCGTCCAAACGAGAATCTCTGGCTGGTTAAGGTAGACCCGTCCCAGATCGACCAGATTCTGGCTAACCTGTGTGTCAACGCCCGCGACGCCATAGCCGGAGTAGGCAAGGTTACGATTGAAACGGGGAATGTAATCTTCGATCAAACCTACTGCGCGGAGCATACTCAAATTGATCCCGGGGAATACGTGCTGCTGGCGGTCAGCGATGATGGCAGCGGTATTGACAAAGAGA
>CAZCLS010000220.1:1408-6921 GCA_964499565.1 uncultured bacterium | reverse complement strand
CTGTTCAGCTCTTTAACATCTTCAATGCCAAGACTGTCAACAGGAGGCATGATATCGAGGCCGCCCGTGCCGTTTGGTTTAACCGTGAGAGCGAACATAAGGTATGCCAACTGGTCATACATGACATATTCTTTATCATAGGTGTTCGAGGCGTCGAGGCGCGGAATCCGGATAGCGGTTTGGGCCGTATCGCCAAGGCCTTTGGCATTCAGCAGTGACAGGAACATACCCAGAATAGTTTCAGCGCCATAACCGGAACTGTGAGGCATAGTACGGATGGAGCTGCGGGTACCAAAGGCGAATTCACCGGTCAACATCCATTTAAGGCGCTGGATAAAGCGGGCATAGGTTCCAGCCAGGGGAGCGCCGGCATCTTCGATGGCCTGAAGGGCATTGCGAGGCGGCATCATCGGCTCGTTGTTCCGTCCGGGAGATGCGGTTTTTGTGTGTACAAATTTTTTATCCGGATTGACTACCCAGGGAAGGGCCAGATAGTAAAGAGGGTTATACTGTCCGGGCGCGGCGCCGATATTTGTAATATCGGAATCGATCTGAAGCGTTACGGTATTTTCCGGCATGGTATCACGAACAATTTCATCATAGAGATGGAGCCAGAAGATGGACATACCTTTGCCGACCGGAATTTTCACCTTGCCTTCCTTATCGCGTTCATCCCAGCAGAGCAGGTCATAAAACTTTTCAGTTGGGATAAGGCGCCGAAGATCGCCGACTTGAAGCACATCGGCGCCAAGCCCGGCCACGACCTGAGCGACTTCATCATCAGGGCTGCCGCCATTGATGATTACGACATTTTTGGGATCGCCGAGGCATTCAATCATATATTTTACCGTATGGACGGCAGCCATGTCGCGATACATCGGCATAATACAGCGATACCTGCCGATCTTCAAGGCCTTTTCGATTTGCGGGCGAAGGGCCGGGTCGAGAATCATATCGGTCTCGCCTTCATAGTTGTAAAAATTACAGGCAATATCCTGTTTGGCCTGGTCAATAGTGGCTGAGGCTATACGATTCTGGCTCTCTTTCAGCATGTCAGCCGCTGAGGAACGGCTGGAATCGCCGCCATCGGCTGCATTGCTATGGGATTTGAATGTTGACATATATAATTCTCCTTGTATAGATGTGTTGGTTAAGCAATTAGTGTATCAAGTAATGCATTGCGTTTTTCTGTATCTCCGCCGGCTTCCAGGTAGAGTGGATCGACGAACTGCAGGACGGTTTCTAAAAATGTTCGGCGGGCATTTTCGCCGGCCGCGGCATATTTTTCAAAAACACTGTGGTCATCTAAGACGATAATGCCACACTGCTCAAGACTGGCCACACAGCTCTTTTCGGGCGCGTCAACCATGCCGATCCGGCGCAATGCGATAAACAGAATATAGGAACCATCCGGGCCGGTAGTGATAATCAGGTTTACCGTATTAGCCGGATCGCGTGATTGCCAGAGTGAAATGATTGAATTGGCGGTCTGCATGAAGGCAGTTCGTTCCGCGCGCGGGGCATCGACACTGATCATTGATGAGGGCCATACTACCCGGGCGGTATGCACGGTATTAATGGTTTTACCCGTGGAGCAGACGGCGTGCAGAACAGGCAGGTCCGCGCGCATGAATTGATTATGGTCGTGCAGCAGCGTCGCGCCGACGCCGCTCATGACAGGTTTACCGTCAGGAGCGAAGGAAACCGTCAAGTCACCGTTATGAATGACAGTGAACGGTTGCTGACCGGCGGATCCTTTTTCGAGCTGTTCGAGCAGAGCCATGATTTGGGCAAGTGTCTCCGTGTCAACACGTTGCTGAGTAGGCTGCTTGCGGAATGCCGTCATGTGAAAAGGAGCCAGCGCCGCGAAATTACAGCCGGCATAGATCGGTCCGAGGGGACCGGGACAGTGGATGAAGATTTCGTTAGGATTGACCGGATATTCGCGCCCGTCACCCAAGCCGCTGCAGAGAAAGCACTTAATGGCTCCGGATTGTTTTTTTGCCCAGCCGGATTGATTCTCGTTCAACGGTTGGGAGGTGCCTTTTCGGCCGGACGGCCACTGTTCGTACATCCATGATTCTTCGGTGGCGTTGGTCGTAATGATACCGTGCTCGATAAGGGTTTTAACATTACCGCGATGAGCCCGGTTGGGGTTGGATTCCAGGCGGGCGACGGCAGTGCCGGACCCGACCGGAATAGAAGACGTTTCGAGCTGGTCGACTTCCGGGTCAGCCAGCAGAAACTTCAAGGCTCGCGAAAGAGGAATAACAACTTCAACCGCTTTGCCGAAGCCTTTTTCGTCAGCGATGTCCTGACAGGCGTCAGTAAGCAGTTGACGGGATGCATTAGTAAGAATACTGCCGTCCATTTCGATTCGGCTGACAATGTCCTGAAAGGCATTATCTAGAAGAAGCTCTTTTAGTTCCAAACTGTTCATTCGATTCCTATTGGTAAAATAATAAAAAACTAGATAGAAACAAATAATATCAAATCGGGCGGAATTTCGCGTGTAAATTTATAAAGTAAACTATTTTACATAACAGGAGAATACATACATGATGATGCAATGCTTCGCGAAAATTGTGACCCTTCACATTTTCGCGCCCCTTTTTCATCCCATCGAGGATTTAGGGATGATTTTTTTGTGCATTGCAGCTCAATATGATATACTATACAGAAGAAACGCATTGATATGCTGTTTAGAAAGGCAGCGTATGTATTATAGTAACCGACGAGGTAAAATATGAAAAACCTTATTACAAAAGCGCTTGCTTTGGGGCTTGGTTTAGGAGCAGCGGGCAAAGAACAGGCGGACAAGCTGGCTAAAAAGATCGAAAAGCAGATGGGATTGACCAAAAAGGAAAGTAAAACCATTGTTAAAGACCTGATTACCCGCGGCGAGAAAATCCGCAAGGATTTGGATAAACAGGTTAATGAAACGGTAAATTCAGTGATAGACCGCATAGTACCAGTCTCCCGCAAGGAATTTGAAGACTATAAAACGGCTTCGAAACCCCCGAAAAGAAGCACAAAAAAAACCACCAAAAAAGCGGCAAAAAAGACAGCTAAAACGGCTTCGAAAAAAGCTGCAAAGCCGAAATCTGATTCTTCCGCAGGATAAGCAACTGACCGGAATGCATGGGATTACATACCCGGACTGCAATCCGGGCTGGGCGTGTGTTTTGTTGAACTGAACCGAGCAGGACAAGGCATGAGATTTAGTAGCAGAATGAAGGAGTTGTTATGTCTGCGGTAAGTACGGCTGTATTTTCCCTCAGAAAAACGTACCGCCACATCAACCGTGTCCGGGAATTAATCGGCATCCTGGTTAAATATGGTTTTCAGGATGTCGTTGAACAACTCAATTTGCGCTATTATTTCGAACTCGGCAAAAGCACGATTCTTAAGCGGCCGATCGCTCAGATTGACCGCATACCGCGCTCGGAAAGAATCCGGTTGATTATCGAAGAAATGGGAACGACCTTTATTAAGTTCGGCCAGATTATGAGCACGCGGCCGGACTTGATTCCTGAAGAGTTTATTACCGAGTTGAAAAAGTTGCAGGATGAAGTGCCGCCGTTTCCCACACCCAGGGCAATAGAACTCATTGAAGAAGAACTTGAAGGAAAGGTCGATGAGTTGTTTGCTGTTTTTGAAAAGGAACCTATCGCAAGTGCATCAATCGCCCAGGTGTACCGGGCGGTTCTACCGGAGGGAACACCTGTAGCAATAAAAGTACAGCGGCCCAACATTCAGAAAATTGTTGAAACAGACACTGAAATAATGATGGCGCTAGCCAGCCTGGCTGAGACACATATTCCGGCAATGAGAACGTTTCAGCCCAAAGCGGTCGTTGAGGAGTTCGCCCGGGTAATTGATAATGAGATGAACTTTCATATCGAAGCCCGGAACATCGAACGCTTTATTGAGAATTTTAAGGACGACCCGCGTATAAATGCCCCGCAGGTTATCCGGGATTATTCAACCAGGACAATTCTGACCGCGGAATTAATTGATGGCATAAAAATTACTGATCTCGATGTACTGCGTGAGCGCGAGTATGATCTGGCTGAATTAGCGCTCACGGGCACCGATTCTTTGCTGAAACAAATTTTTGAGGATGGATTTTTTCATGGCGATCCGCATCCCGGGAATATCATGGTATCCGACGCCCACACATTGTATTTTCTTGATTTCGGCATGGTCGGCCGTCTGAGCACGCGTAATCAGGAAGACCTGGCATCGATGTTGATCAGTGTCGTTCAGCGCGATGACGAAAAGCTTACCCGATCAGTCCTCACCATCGCCACGAATGCCGATGAAATTACCGATCTTGAACATTTGCGCCGGGAACTGGCCGATTTTCTGGACAGTTACATGTATCTGCCTTTAGAGCAGATGAAGGTGGGCGAAATACTTGAAGATTTGTTGCGCCTGCTATTACGGTTCAACATTAAACTCCCGCCCGAATTTTACCTGTTAATCAAAGCCCTGATAACAATCGAAGGCGTTGGACGGGAACTGGACCCTGATTTGGTTGTTCTGGATCAGGCCCGGCCCTATGTTGAACGTCTGCTGCGAAACCGTTATAATCCCAAAGTTGTTTTTCGGGATATTAGCACGACGACCGTAGAACTGTATAAACTGCTGAAGGAACTGCCGGACGGCATCCGAACGCTTCTAACCTTCATCAAGCGCGGCGAGTTGAAAGTAAATCTGGAAACGCGTACGCTTGAACCGGTTATGAAAACCTGGGACCGGGACGCGAACCGCATGGCGTATGCCATCGTTGTAGCAGCGCTGTTGGTCAGCTCGTCGTTAATTATGATCGCTCACGTTCCGCCGATCTGGCATGACATCTCACTGCTGGGATTGATAGGACTGAGCGTATCGATTGTGATGGGGCTCTGGCTGTTGCTGGCGATTCACATTTCCGGCCATCTCTGAAAGAGCTTCCGCGTGTTTTTTTGACTTTACCCGCCGTTTACAATATAATATTTACACTTTATTTAAACAATACATGAAAATGTTTGTTGTTTCTAACCCCGTAAAGGTATGTATGGCAAAAAGTGATGTCATTGAAGTAGAAGGAGTAGTAACGAAAGTACTGCCCAGTACCATGTATAAAGTCCGCCTGGATAACGATCATGAAGTGCTTGCGCATATTTCAGGCAAAATGAGACACTATTTTATCAAAATAGTTACCGGCGACCGTGTCAAACTGGAAATGTCGCCGTATGACCTGACTAAAGGCCGTATTACCTACCGCTTCCGCGAATAATACTGCCGTTGCGCTGTTTTCCTTCATACGTATCTACCTGTGCGTGAGTCCTTGCCATGTGCGCCAAAAAGAAGATTTCTAATAAAGACCTTGTCAGTTTGTGTATTGAATGCGGTGCCCGCTGCTGCAAATATGTAGCGCTTGAAATCGACGAACCGGACTGTAGTGAAGAATATGAAAAAATTCGCTGGTACCTGGCCCATGAAAACACCTGGGTCTTTACTGATGA
>CAZCLS010000220.1:0-1308 GCA_964499565.1 uncultured bacterium | reverse complement strand
AACCTGCCATATATGGGGACAACCGCGGTTTTTTCTTTGAAAGTTACAAAAAGGACATTTTCGCGCAAAACGGGATAGATGTCGATTTTGTCCAGGATAACATGAGCAGTTCGAGCAGAGGAGTCGTACGGGGCTTGCACTACCAGATGTATCCTCATTCCCAGGGCAAGCTGGTTCGTGTGGTCAGGGGAGAGGTGTTTGATGTAGCGGTAGATATGCGCGAAGGATCTCCCTGGTATGGTAAATGGGTCGGCCGCATATTGAGTGCCGACAATAAACTATCGTTGTATGTGCCTCCCGGATTCGCCCATGGGTTTTGTGTTGTCAGCGAGATGGCTGAATTTCATTACAAATGCAGCGGGTATTATTCACCCGAGCACGAACGCGGGATAATCTGGAATGATCCTGCAGTCGGCATATCCTGGCCGATAGACCCTGCCGACGCGGTTTTATCAGACAAAGACGCGCGCAATCCGCTTCTGGCAGATGCCGACAATAATTTTGTGTATGCATGACCTTCACCGAAGCGCACAACCTGTTTCTGCAGTATTTAGCTCAAGAAAAGCAATACAGCCCGCATACTATCAGCAACTACAAGCGCGATTTACAACAGTTTTCGGCCTTTCTGACGTTGTGCAGTCCGCGCTTCAAAGAACGTGTGGCGGACATAACCAAAGCGGAGATACGAGATTTTCTGGCGCAATTTGTTGAAAAGGGCGCTGCGCGCCGGACGATCAATCGGAAATTATCCACAATTCGTTCTTTTTTCAAATTTCTCTACCGCAAAGAAATCATCAATGAATTGCCTGCCGCGAATATCATAGCACCTAAATTAAGCCGTCAGCTGCCGAAATTCCTGACAATTACTGAAATCGAAAAAATCCTGGATACACATGACCTGACAACCTTGAAAGGTAAACGGGATAAGGCGATTATAGAGGTGCTCTATAGCACCGGCACCAGGGTCTCGGAACTAGCAAGCCTGACACACAGTCAGATTCACTGGAGGGAAAGCTATGTCCGCGTTCTCGGCAAAGGTAATAAGGAACGCCTGGTCATGCTTGGCACTCCTGCAGTTCAGGCGTTGAAATCGTATGTCGACGATCCTGACTACCATGGCCGGGGAGACAAAGACCCGGTTTTCAAAAACCGGTTCGGAAAACGGTTGGGCGTTCTCAGTGTTCAGCGCATGATTGCTCATGCAGCCAAAGCGGCCGGGATATTGAAAACTGTTACCCCGCATGTCCTTCGGCACAGTTTTGCCACCCATTTATTGGATGCCGGCGCTGATCTGCGCAGTGTCCAGAA
>CAZCLS010000219.1:0-6938 GCA_964499565.1 uncultured bacterium | reverse complement strand
ATACAGCGAGCGAAGCGCTGAGCAAAGTGCCGGAACTAACCCTGGTTTTCTGGATCATTAAGATATTGGCAACCACGCTGGGGGAGACTGGCGGCGACGCCGTGTCCATGTCAATGAACCTGGGCTATTTGCTCAGCACGGCAATTTTCGGTCTTCTGTTTATTGGCGCAGTGATCGTGCAGATCAAGGCGCCAAAATTCCATCCGGTTATATACTGGGTAACCATAGTCGCCTCGACAACCGTGGGCACAACGCTGGCAGACTTCGCAACCAGATCCATAGGTATAGGGTATGCCGGCGGCTCGGCGCTTCTGCTGGTTCTGTTGCTCGGATCTCTGTTCGTCTGGAAGTGGGTCATGGGGTCCGTAGGCGTTGAAGATGTCAGTTCGCCGCGCTCGGAGTTGTTCTATTGGGTAACGATAATGTTTTCGCAAACGCTGGGCACGGCGTTGGGAGACTGGACCGCAGATACTGCGGGGCTGGGTTATCTTGGTGCCGGGGCGATCTTTGCCGGTATGCTGGCGATTGTAGCTGCCTGTTATTTCTGGACGAAAATATCCCGGACAACGTTATTCTGGACAGCGTTCATTTTGACAAGGCCGCTGGGGGCGGTTGTCGGTGATTTACTGGATAAGCCGCTTGACAGTGGGGGATTTGAGTTCAGCCGAATCACAGCTTCAGCAATTCTTGCGGTGGCCATTGCGGCACTAGTCCTGCTTCTTCCGCACCGCGCGGCGAAGCGGAGTCACTGATTCACGACAACGGCCAGACCAACAATCGCCTGCAGTGTACGCTTCGCACCGATGAGAAATAATGTTCCCGGCGGCGACGGATCGGACAGATCGGACTGATCTGTCCGATTGGTCCAATATGCTGTCGGGAGTTATGCGGAATACAATAAACTCTGAATTGACATCGGCATCGGTATCGAAGGAGGCTTACGTTTAGGAAGGGGGAAGATTTGCGAGCACCTATCTAATAGTCGGGATTATGATGATTGACAATGACAAGCCATGAATATATAATATGGTGTGTACTTGTTTTGATACGTACGTTGTGTTAAATATTAATAGTAAAAATAATGTTGGAGGTAACAATGGAAAGCAAGCATTCCAGTTTGATGGTGTGTGTGTGTGTGCTGATTTTTGCAATTACCCAAAACCTGCACGCCGATGTTTTTCAGGATTATGTATATACCAACATGGGCAATGGTAAATGTACAATCACTGATTACACCGGTGGAGAAACCAACCTGGTAATACCCGGGACAATAAACGGCCTGGCTGTAACAGGAATAGGTAATGATGCTTTTACTCTCTGCAACAGTTTAGAAACTGTTATAATTCCAGATGGCGTGACCATAATTGGAAACAGAGCTTTTTTATATTGCGATAATCTTGTTAGTGTATCGTTGCCTGCTAACTTGACTTCCATTAGTTATGCAATGTTTTACGGGTGTCACAGTCTGGCAAGCATAACTATTCCTGAAGGTATTACGGTAGTAGGCCAGTCGGCATTTTATGATTGTATAAACCTTACTAACGCGAATATTCCCGACAGTGTTACCCGGTTTAAAAACGGAGCTTTTCAAAGATGCTGGAGCCTGGCTGAGGTATCAATTCCCGAAAACACTACAACGATTGAAGCGTGGGCCTTTTCGGACTGTACAGCTCTAACGAATCTTTTTATTCCAATGAATGTTACCAGCATAGATGACACCGCTTTCACCTTCTGTACAGGTATTACCGCAATCACCGTAGACCACCGCAACACGGCGTATAGCAGTGAAAATAATGTAATGTTTAACAAAAACAAAACCGAATTATTTCTTTATCCGATAGGGAGTCAAAACGAGAAATATGAGATTCCAGACACCATAATCAGCATACACGCGCGAGCATTTACACTGTGTACCGCGATTACGAATATTATTTTCCCGGATTCGCTGGAACGTATTGGTTATATGGCTTTTTATACGTGCAGCTCTTTGCGGACGCTGGCTCTTCCGGACAGCGTGACTGAACTTGGTGATGAGGTGTTTGGTAATTGTACCGGACTCATAAAAGTCACGTTACCGGATAGTATACAGGTAATATCACGGGGGGCATTTTATAATTGTGATCACCTGGTTTCGTTAACCATATCAGAGGGGCCAACGACAATTAATGATTATGCTTTCAGTCAATGCTATAGCCTGACAAATGTCTTTGTACCTGCGGGAATTGTTTCCATTGGCGATACAGCGTTCAATAGTTGCATCAAATTAAAATCCATACGGTTACCGGATACTCTTGAATCAATAGGAGATTCTGCTTTCTCATCCTGCTACGAACTTCCTTCAATCATTATACCAGATAGTGTTACTGATATTGGGGTAGAACCATTTTACAGATGCAGTAACCTGACTAATATCGAGGTTGACTTGCATAACCAGAATTACATGAGTGAGGCGGGAGTGCTGTATAGTAAGGATCAATCTGTTTTATTTCAATATCCGTGCGGGAATCATCGTACCGTTTTCGTGATACCTGGTGATGTGACTCATATTGAAGACTATGCGTTCGCTTTTGCAGATAGTTTGGTTACCATCAATTTTCCCGACAATTTAGTTTCAATGGGTGACTATGCTTTTGTAGCGTGTAAAAAACTGGTTGAAATAAGTATTCCTGATGGAGTAACAGATCTTGGAAACGCACTTTTTTCGGGGTGCGAACACCTGGCTGAAATTCATTTTCCGGAAAGCATAACATTTTTTAACAACAGTACCTTTAACGGATGTTATGCCCTGACTGGTATATCTATTCCTGGTACTGTAACAAACATTGGAAAGTATACCTTTGACTATTGTTATAATCTGGAAGGAATTCTTTTTGAGGGAGACGCTCCTGATGGCGTTTTATCCTCAGGACTGGAAAAATTGCAGATATATTTCCTTTCCGGTGCTGAAGGCTTTACGACGCCAACCTGGCAAGGGTATCCAGCGTATGAACTGGAAGAAATTCCGCAGATCTACATTACTGATCCGGCTGATCATGCTACTGTTACAGACTATTTTTGTTCTGTCAGCGGAAATGTAACCTACCCACATCATGTAACGAACATTCTGTGGACTGCTGATGGAGAAACATATAATTCACAGCCGCTTGCAGACGATCATTTTTCGTTTGACACGATTATACAGGACGGGACTAATACCATTACCGTATTTTACCCGCCATCAGCCAGGATGTCGGTGAATGTTGTATCTGTTCCGGAACCGGTCTTCATGGCACTGGTACTATTTATGGGATGTATATTCCTGGCTAAAAAGCAATGTGAATGATGAGCTGTGTCAGTACCGGCGGCGCCGGATCGGACGGATCAGACTGATTGGACCAACACGCCGCAGGGAGATATGGTGGTTGGCGTTACAAGAGCATTAGTAATAATAAAACAAAGGAAGCCCGATGAACAAATCGTACTGTCCGAACTGTAAAAAAGAAATTGACAGCACTGCAGTCCAATGTCCTTATTGTGATTATAGACTGGGGGAAACAATCCATGCATATTTACCGCAGGGGATTACTGTGAATCTCCCCCAAAGGATTGTATTAGCCTTGCTGATCCCCGCATTCTTCGTCTGTGTTTTAAACTTTATTATTACCCGGTTTATCATTCCATCGGCAACCAGCGCACATGCCATAGATATGATCGTGAGTTTGCGCTTGCTATGTCTTATCGCGATTGGCATTTTTGAGTGGTATTGGTGGGCTGACCGGGACGATTAGCAGGCAAACAGAGCACTACTGCAGAAGGTAGAGGATGAGTTGCATAGGCCGCTGACGATCGCTGTCATTCCCGGTGGCGTCGGATCAGTCGGATCGGACATTTGCGCCGCCGGGAGTTATACAGAATACAATAAACTCGGCGTCGGTATCGGTATCGGCGTCGGTATCGAGAGTGATTCGAGCTGCTGTTGAGAATAATCCAGTGGGAAAGATATGAATGATAGACAGGCAAGATGGGGTATAACTCGTATTGTATGCGTGACACTGGCTGTGATTGTTCAAATAGCAGTGTTCGGAATGATGTATTTCGCAGCACCAAGATTCGAAGCACTGTATAACGAAATGTATGAGAACACCTCCGGATTTCATTGGTTCACTGTGGCGGCTCTGGAAATCCCGGGTTGGGGATATGTAATCGCGATGGCTATGGCAATTGGCGTGGTAATCGGAAAGGAACACTTTTTACATACAACCAGGACATCGGTTGCCGGCAGTATCACCTGCATTGTTATTGCGATTATTATTTTTGCAGTGTTCTTTGCAGCTGTAGGGGAGCCAGTGTTCAGTGGATTATAAAAGACAGCGGACGATCAGATGGTTCGGACGGATCGGACGGATCAGTCGGATCGGACGGATATATATGCAGGTAGCAAGACGGGAGGACGCAAGGCCCTCCCCTACAGGAGGGTCTGTCCACAGCCCAACATCCAGAGCTTGAAATAGTCCTGTGAATTTTAAGTTATTGTAAATGAAACAGATAATATTTATGGAACGAATCAAGTTCTGACCTTTTCCCCCACTGTTTCCGTAATAGTACAAACCATGTCGTGATTGTCTATTCCTTTTTGCACAGTATGTTTTTATACTATCATGCGGAGCTGGTACGTGAATAATGTAGACCCCGGGAAACAAACACAGGATTATGCCGCGTTCGATCATCGAGAGACTTCTGCCAATACCAAAAGATTCCGGATTTCGCCAAAATGGGTACTTCATCTGGTGCGGGTCGATAATTCGCGTGGATAACCGCTACCATTTGTTCGCATCACGATGGCCGGAAGGAACGGGTAATCCGGATGACCTTGTCGGCATTCTGGATGGGTACCGGCAGTATTCCGAGATTGTGCATGCCACAGCGGATAATCCGATCGGACCTTATAGATTCAAGGAAGTTGTGCTACCCGGTCGCGGGGAAGGTTATTGGGACGGACAAAGCTGTCACGGTCCCAAGATCGTCAAAGTCAACGATATGTACGTGCTCTACTATCAGGCCATAGCATGCAATTCGGGTCTCAGAAAGGTCGGCTATGCGTGGTCGGAGGGTATAGAAGGCCCCTGGAATCGCTGTGACCACGAGATTCCGTTGACAGAAGATGCAAACAATCCCGGGCCGTGTATCCGGCCGGACGGATCTGTTCTGCTGGCGTACCGTACCGTCAGCCTGAAGATGCATATAGCCAGGGCCAGCGCTTTTGACGGAGAGTACGAGACGGTTGCTGAAAACATCTTTCCCCGGGGACCGCTGGAGGATCCCGACCTTTATTATGCTGACGGGCTGTATCACATGATCATGGAAGACAACGCGGGAGTGCTTACTGGATCTGTAAGGCATGGCGGGCACCTTGTTTCAGTGGACGGGATTCACTGGCGAGCGCATGATCCGCCGGAAGTATACACACATGACATTGAGTGGGCAGACGGCACAGCGTGGACCGCGCGGCGCCGGGAACGCCCGGATATGTTCAATGACAAAGCCGGCGCGAAAGGGGAGGGAGATCCCACACATTTGATAACCGGGGTGCTTTATAATGGACATGCCTGGTGTGTTGTACAGGAAATAGCGCCTGGCTGATTCTGCGACACTCGTTTGGAAAACATGTAGTAACCATAAACAAAGGAGAAAATTAATCATGAAACAAATCCACATCCTTTCACTCGTTGCATCAATTGCACTTGTATCAATCCTTCAGGCCGAGCAAGCAGCGGCTCCGCCTGTCAAGGAGAACCCGGCCGTTGTTCCACAAGGTCGTATCGAAGAGTGGTGGTTCGCCCGGCAGGCTGAAAAGATCGGCATAATGAGCAAGGGTGATGTTGATCTGTTGATGATCGGCGATTCGATAACGCATGGGTTCGAAGGGATCGGCTCCAATGTCTGGGAAAAATACTTTGTGCCGCGAAAAGCGGTCAACCTGGGATTCGGGGGTGACCGCACGCAGCACGTTCTGTGGCGGCTGGACTATTTACCGTTGCTGAAGAAGCCGCCCAAAGGAGCGGTTCTCCTGATTGGCACGAACAATATCTGCTGGGGCAGCGACACGCCGAAACAAGCAGCTGAAGGCGTCCAGGCAATTGTCAAGAAACTGAAGGAGCTGTACCCTGAGACCGAGATCCTGGTTCTGTGTGTCTTTCCGCGAAGACGCCAGCCTGACCACGCGCACCGCAAACAGATCGTCGAACTCAACTCGTACCTTCCCGGCCTGCTGAAAGGCATGAAGAACGTGAAGCTACTGGACATCGGCCCTGCATTCCTCGATGAGAACGGTGTTTTGCCTCCGGAGATGATGCCCGACACGACCCATCCGAGCGAGAAAGGGTACGAAGTCTGGGCCAAAGCGATCGAGCCGGAATTGAAACGAATGCTGTGTGAAGAAACGAAGTAAGCTTATTCCTTAGTGAATCGCATGAGCGGATCACCGATGAATACGGTTTGCCAGGAAAGGAATGGTGTGGCGGCATAGGCGCTTTCGATGAAGGTCAGACCGGAGCCTTTGGGGCGGACATAATTGCTGAAAAAGATGTCCGGGCGGGACCAGCCTGCAATCAATGGTTCGTTGACCGTGGCGATAGTCGCGGAGGCTCCATCGGCGATCAGGCCTGCCGCGGCGGATTGAGTACGGCGCAGGTCGCGGCCGCCGAAGCTGCATGTATGTACCGCTACGGCTCCAGTCGCCCAGCGGTATTTTTTATACGTATTGGTTGTGAAGTTACCGTTCGGGTCGGCATACCAGCCCCAATAAAACTGTAATTGCGGGGGAGAATCCGGTGCGAGTTCCTGGCGGGTGTCAAGCAGAGTCGGAATGCCAAGCTGCTGCAGCTGCATGGCAGCCCGCGTTAAACAGACATTATAGCGGTACACACTGCCGTCACCTGTGCCGTTTACTTCCGGCTGCA
>CAZCLS010000218.1:4890-6945 GCA_964499565.1 uncultured bacterium | reverse complement strand
CTGACTCTCGAACAAGCCCTCAACCAGGCCTTCGGTACCTATTCCGCCAAACTCTATGAGGGTTATCGCCTTGAAGACCTGCGCGTCCGCTTCCGCCAGAAAACCGCCGCTAAAACCCAGCAGTATCGTTACCAGGATATGGCCTTCCGCATCTTCCGTAACGATGCCCTCCAGAAATACCAGGCCCAGTTCGACCTGGCTGCCCGCTATGCCTATCTCGCTGCCAAGTCTTATGATTACGAAACCGCTCTCCAGCCTGATGATCCCCGCGGCGCCGGTGTCACCTATCTCGAAGATATCGTCAAAACCAAGGCGATCGGCATCGTCGGCGATGACGGTAATCCTCAAACCGGTCCACTCTCCGGTGATGGCGGTATCGCCGATGTTCTGGCGCGGATGAAACTTAATTGGGACCTGGCTCTTCGCGGACAGCTCGGGTTTAACAACCCGGTCGCCGATACCACCCGCTTCTCGCTCAGAACCGAACTGTTCCGCTGCGCTCCCGATGCTATTCATGCCGGTCAGGAGGCTAATCTCAATACCTCAACCGGTCTCCACTGGCGCACGGTCCTCCAACAGCATGTCGTATCTAATATTTTCGATCTGCCTGAGTTCAATCGCTATTGCATCCCCTTCGACCCCCATCTCAGCCAGGAGCCCGGCATTGTCCTGCGTTTCCCGTCTACTATTATGCAGGGTCAGAACTTTTTCGGGAATTCTCTGGCAGGCGGCGATAATGCGTATGACAGTACTCACTTCGCTACCAAAATCCGTGCTGTCGGAATCTGGTTCAGTAATTATGACGCCGCCAACCTGGCTAATGAACCGCGCGTCTACCTCTTCCCCGTCGGCGTCGATACGCTGCGCTCTCCCGATGCCGACCGCTCTAACCTGCGTACCTGGAAAATTCTCGACCAGGCTTTACCCGTTCCCTTCCCGATCGCGTCGGCCGACCTGACCAGGGAAGACTGGATTCCGGTTCTTGATACTTTTTCCAGCCAGTATGGCGCCCATCGCCGCTTCGCCGCGATCCGCGCCTTTAACGACAGCGGCGAATATTCCCCAGAGGAAAGTATTGTCTCCTCCCGCCTTATCGGCCGCTCGGTCTGGAATTCCGAATGGATTATGATTATCCCGGCAAGTACCCTGCACGCCGACCGTCAGCAAGGCCTGCAGAAGTTCCTGGACAGTGTCACCGATATTAAACTGTTCTTCCAAACCTATGCCTATCCGGGTAATTAATTTCAACAGGTCTTTAGCATGAACGTTTTTGTCCGAATATTCAACAAGGTGCTGCCATGAAAACTACGTCAGTCTCTCGCCTGCTTCTGCTCCTCTGCGCTGCCGCGCTGCCGGCCTCTGTCGCTACCGCTCAGCTCTCCCTGCCTGCTAATATTTATTACGGTGAAGTTCGCGGTGTCCATGGCCTGGTCCTGACCGGTATGGTCGGCGTTGCCGTCATTGCCCGCGTTAACGGCTACGAATGCGCGCGAACCTATGTCGATACCTATCTCGCCGATGGTGTCAATTACGCCCTGCGCGTTCCCGTCGATGATGGCCTCTCCTGGCGCTATGAACCCTATGCCGCCCGCGAAGGCGAGCGACCCGAAATTGTGATTATGTACGATAATGCTGAATTTGAATCGGATTCCCTGGCTCCTCCGGTCGGGCCGCCCGCTTCGTTGCAGGTTGCCAATGTTCAGGCTGTGCCTGAACCGGGCTTTCTGTTCTTTTTCTCCGGTCTGCTCTGTGCTGCCTTGCGGCGCTTTGGGTCATGGCAGCGTTAATTAACTCAGGAACCTTGTAGTTTGTGGCTGGTTTATTTCAACAGTACTTTCTTTCAGGTGTGCTGCTCCTGCTCTGGTCTGCCGCCGCGCAGGCCGGTAGATACTCGGAATCCTTCGATTCCGGCCCAAATTGGTTTGGTGGTCCTATGACCGAATTCTCAGCATTATATTATACGAATGCCCTCGCGGCCTCCCTCGACTCGATCTTCTCGGCCGATTGGGCCCTGCGCTCAAACCAGGCCCAAAGCCCTCCCTATGCCTGGAAAAT
>CAZCLS010000218.1:0-4790 GCA_964499565.1 uncultured bacterium | reverse complement strand
CCGATTGGGCCCTGCGCTCAAACCAGGCCCAAAGCCCTCCCTATGCCTGGAAAATTGCAACCGGTGAACACTGGTTCCGCTTTGCCTGTACTTCTTCGGTCGTCCAATTCTCTCTTGCCCTGGCCCGCGATTTCGGTGAGTATCCGGATCTCGTTATTCGCTACAGCCGTAACAGCGGTGCAACCTGGCAAACCATCTATTCCGGTACCGACATCCTGAATTCCCGGCCCGAATTCGTTTATACTCAGTTTTTTTCTGCTGTTTTGAATATCTCCCCCAATCCCGGCTATGCGCTCTATATTGATGTGCATAAATTCCTGGGCGCGCCGATCTATATCGACGACTTTTCACTCGAATTCAGTAACCCTGTCAGTAATACCGCCGCTCTGGTCTATCCCGCCCCGGCTCAGTCTTGCCCGGTCGGTACTCCCTTTGAATTCTATTCTGACAGTATTGCCGAAGGTTCGGCCCGGATCGGGTACGGCAGATCATCTTTCAACAGCGGATGGACCTGGCTGAATACCGGACCGACCGGTCTCGTCTTCGGCTGCGGTGCAACCAATTCCTTCTGGCTTACCTCCGGCACCTGGTTCTATGCCGCCCGCTGGTCCCGCGATGATACCCATCAAACCAATTTCGCCTGGAACAGCGCCGGTCAAACCGGGCAAACCGTCCTGCAGGCCGAATATACGCTGCATGTCACTAATTATGCCTGGTCTACTGTCTGGGACTTTTCTGTTCCGAATCAAACCTATCCCGCCCGCCAACCGCATCAGCTGCCCGCCGGCCTGTATTTCTCTGCCGGTTTGTCTTCCAATATTCCCGGCAACGGCGTCTGTGAAATCTCCGGCTTTCCCGCCGAACGCCAGGAACAACTCAATGCCGTCTTCTTTTCCGATCGAGGAGAACGCCCTGGTCGTGGTTTCTTCTGTGCCGCGTCCCGTGATAACGGCGGCCCCCGCTTTCTCGACCTTCAGTTCTCACCCGATGCCCAAACATGGCATGACTGGATCTCTCATTTCGAACTCGATCAAACCGGCGCCTGGTACATGATCGGTGGTCAGCTGCAACAGCTTAACGACTATTCAAATTGGTATGTTCGCCTTATCGCCTATGACGCCCAGTCCGGCCGCCTGTCACTGCATGAAACCCAGTTCGCCGCTTTGGTTCCTGAGCCGTCTTTACTTGCTTTTATTGTAGTTTCTGTCTTTTTCCGTAGATTTTTTAAACTATCCACGAGCATAAACGCACGAGTATCACCATGAAATCGCTCTTCCTTATCATTATCGTCCTGTGCGGCTGCACCCTCACGGTATGTGCAGCCACCCGCTTCGTCTCTCCCGCCGGCGCTAATATCCCGCCCTACACTACCTGGGCCGGAGCCGCTACCGATATCAGAAATGCCGTGCAGGTCGCGCAACCGTATGATACCGTCCTGGTTACTAACGGTTTCTATACCCCGCCCGCGACTATTACGGTTTCCCAGGAAGGTCTTATTATCCGCAGCGTCAACGGCGCCGATTCTACAATTGTCAGCGGAGCTGGCCTGCGCAAAGTGTTCAATATTCAAAGCTCCGCCTCCCTCGACGGCTTCACTATTACAAACGGCTATAACGCCGCCTTTGATACCGGTGGCGGTATCAGCCTCAATCGCGGCTCTGTCGAAAACTGCATCATCGTCGGCTGCCGCGGCATGCTGGGTGCCGGGATCAGTGTCTCCAGCCATTCGGTTGTGGAAAATTGTGTCATCCGGAATAACACCGCCACCCATGTTGCCGGCGGTGTCCTGATTACCACAGATGGTATTTTGCGCGACTCCTTAGTCATTAATAACCGCGTCTCCTCTATCGGCCCGCTCACTAATCTCTATTTCGGCGGAGGCGGTATCCTCAATTATGTCGGCGGCATCGTCGAACGCTGTGTCATTTCCAATAACTCCTCCGCTTCCTATGGCGGCGGCATTACCGTCCTGAGCAACGGCGTCTTTCAACAGTGCACGATCAGCGCCAATTCAGCCGCCCTGAACGGCGGCGGCGCCCTGTGCTATGAAGGCGGCTTCTTCCAGAGCTGTTTGTTCTCGGATAATTCCGCTCTCAAAGGCGGCGGCTTGTTCATTCAGACTAATGCCTTAGTTCAGAATTGCACTATCGTCAATAATTCCGCGACGGCCGGCGGCGGCGCCTACTTTAATATCGGCGGCCGCAGCGTTAATTCGATCCTGTATTTTAATTCAGCCGCTGTAGGTCCGAACTTCTATATCACAAATGCCGCTTCCCTCAGCTTCTGCGACACCTGGCCCTCTGTCCCGCTGCCGTTCAATACCGGTCAGTGTATTACCTCCGATCCTGCTTTCGTTAATTATCCGCTGGATAACTTTCATTTGACGGCCGCCTCGCCCAGTGTCGATAGCGGTACCAATCTGCCCGGCATCCGCCAGCTGCTCGACCTGGACGGCAACGGCCGCGTCTCCAATATTGTCGACCGCGGCGCCTATGAACGCGGCCTGCCCGCCCCGTCTGTCGTTATTACATCTTCCCTTAGTCGCGTTTCATTCGATATTCATCATGTCTCTCTCTCCGGTACCAATAACGCCTCCCTCAGCGGCGGTATGTGGGTCGCCAACTCAGCCAATAGCGTTGTTTCCAATTTCTCCCGCTCGGGTTTTAATTGGCTCTCTCCCGCGCTTCCTGTCACTGTCGGCACCAATATTGTTACGGTGTCAGCTACGAATGCCGAAGGATTCATCACCCATGACAGCGCCACTATTCTGCGCCTCGGACCCGGCAGCGGAACGCCCTTTGTCGATATTACCAACAAACCATCTTCGGTCCTTTATGACCAGAATATTTTTTATGTGTCCGGCACGAATAATATCAATGTGGTCGGCAACCTGTGGATTACTAATGTGGTCAACGGCTTTCATGAGCGCTTTATTCCTACGCTTGGCAACTGGTTCTCGGTCGCGGTTCACCTCTCCCCCGGTACCAATGATGTCTATGTCTATGCCACGAATGTCTTCGGCCAGCTCAGCAGCGATACCGTCCGCTTAGTCCGGCGCGCTGCTACCGGTGTTCCGGTCATTACCATTACGACCGCCTTATCCCAAGTTACCTATGATACCGCTTCCCTTTACCTGGCCGGCACTCATAACGGTCAGGTCGCCGGAATTATGTGGGTCTCTAATCTTACCCTTGGTGTCCAGTCGCTCTTCGCCGCTGATCCCGCCTGGACTGCTCCGGCCGTGCCTCTTCAGGTCGGTCCTAATTCCCTCGTCGTCGGCGGTTCAAACCTGGTTAACCAGTCTGCGTTCGATTCTATCACTGTCACGCGCGGTGTTCCCGGCACCGGATCTCCCTTCGTTAACTGCACCAATGCTCTCTCTACGGTAGCCGAATCCGTCAGTTCTTTCGCGATCGCCGGCACTAACAACCCGAACGTTGTCGGTAAAATGCGTGTCAAAAATATGGCGAACAACCAGACTAAAGTTTTCTCCGCCTCTCCCGCCTGGTCTGCCCCGGCAGTCTCGCTTACCTACGGCTTGAATGACATTGAAGTGTATGGCACGAACAAATACGGTGCCCTGTCCCGCGACCTTATTCTGATTACCCGCAACGGTCCAGCTACCGGCCCGCCCTATGTCGATGTTATCAGCACCTCAACCTGGGGTTCCTATGATATGGCCGCCTTCTCAGTCCAGGGTACTAATAACAGCCATGTCGTCGGAACAATGCTGATCTCTAATGCCGCTACCCATGCCATTGCCTATTTCTCTTCCCAATTGTCCTGGACTGCTCCCCCCGCCCCGCTTGCTGTCGGCCCCAATACACTGTGGGCGATCGGCCGAAATGCCGCCGGCTCCCAGGCCTGGGACTCCGTTACGGTTTATCGAAACATCCCCGGTACCGGTACCCCCCGGGTCTATATCACTAATGCCAACCGCATCGTTACCTATGATGTCTCCGCCTGGTCGATCGCCGGTACTAATAACGCCAATGTTCTCCCCGGCAGCAGTATGCTGGTTTCAAATATGCTGAATGCCTCCGCCGCTTCGTTCTCTGCCTCCCACGCCTGGTCGGCTCCCTCCCTGCCCCTCGCCGTCGGCACTAACCTGTTCATTGTCTCCGCTACCAACAGCCTTGGCGCCACCGCTGCAACCGCTGCTGTTATTATCCGTGAATCACCCGGCTCGGGCCTGCCCTGGACTAAATTTATTATCCCGCCTATCCTTAGTCTGAATCCTGAGACGGATTCCGTTGTCCTCCAAGGTACCAATAATGCCAATGTTGTCGGTTCCATGTGGCTTACAAATAAAACGACCGGTTTCTCTGTTCCTTTCCCCGCCACAAGACTGTGGAATACTCCTGCTATTCCCCTGATTATCGGTTCCAATTACCTTGTGGTTTTCGGTACTAATTATTATAACCAGGTTACCAACGACACAATCCTTGTCATTCGCAGATTGCCTGGCTATGGTATCCCGGTTATCTCTATTACCAATGCTGTTACGTCTGTCACGTATGATATCGACACCTTTAATGTCGCCGGTGTCAATAATTTGAATGTTCAGGGCTCTATGTGGGTCTCTAATGCGGCTAACGGCGCTGTTCACAGCTTCGCTGCCACCCAAACCTGGACCGCTGTTCCCATGGCTCTCGAAATCGGGGTTAATGCCCTCTCGGTTTATGGCTCTAATTATCTAAGCCAGGTTACCAACGATACGGTCTATGTTACCCGTGGCATCCCCGGTACCGGCCTCCCCCGCGTCAGCATTACCAGCGATGTCGCCGAAG
>CAZCLS010000217.1:0-6947 GCA_964499565.1 uncultured bacterium | reverse complement strand
CTGGTGCTTCCGCGTAAAGTGACCGTAACGGACTGGACCAACAATTTTGACAGTGTATCGGTCAATTACGGTCCCCTGACCTTTTCACTCAAGATAGGGGAGGAATACCGGCGCTCGGGCGGCACGGATAAATGGCCGGCCTGGGAAATCCTGCCGTCTACTGCCTGGAATTACGGATTAGTTTATAATCCCTCGAATACTGCCGGGTCGTTCAAGGTTATCGAAAAACCATGGCCGGAAAACAACATGCCCTTTACGCTTAACGGAACACCTTTGGAAATAAAGGCCCAGGCAAAAAAGATACCAACCTGGACCGAAGATTACTGGGGACTGGTCGGCTCGCTGCAGCCCAGCCCGGTTCAATCCAGTGAACCGGTTGAAACAGTAACGCTGGTGACTATGGGAGCGGCACGCCTGCGGATCGCGGCATTTCCGGTAATCGGGAGCGGCACAAACGCGCACGCATGGAAAGCGCCGGGATTGCCGCTTGTCTCTTACAGCCGGGGCAAGGACATTGATCCGTATGACGCCATGTTTGACGGCAAAGTGCCGGCAAGTTCATTTGACAAGCGAGTGCGGCGGTTTACAACTTACTGTTTCGGCGGCGCGGAACACGGCAAACTGCACTGGGTACGGCGCGAGTTTGATTCGGAGAAAACTATGTCGAAATGTGAGGTATACTGGTTTGACGAAACACCTGCCGATGGTTCGGTGCGGCTGCCGACATCATGGCGGATTCTCTACAAGGATGGTGACGAATGGAAACCGGTGGAAAATCCGAGCGGGTATGGCGTTGAGAAAGACAGGTTTAATACCGTGACGTTCACACCGGTAAAAACAAAAGAATTGAAGCTCGAGTTTCAGTGCCGGAATGAAGGCGGACGCTACGCGGCCGGAATATACGAATGGCGGATAGAGTAGTGGCGTAACGGATTAGTGTTGCGCTTTGGAATGACTATTGTTATAATGGCGATTATAACAATAGCGTGAAGGCCATGGAAATCATAAATATTTTTAGAAAGATGCAATCCCGTGTGAGTTCATCACTGCGCAATCGCATGCTGATTATAATTATAGTAGTATTTTCGGCATACATTTTTTTCGAACATATAATTCAATGGCAGATAGTATATCCCAGGTTCGTACAATTAGAAACAAGCGAATTAGTTGAAGACATAGAACGTGTGCGCGCGGCTATTGATCAAGAAATATATCATCTTAAAGTCAACGCGGTTGACTGGGGAAGTTGGGATGACACCTATCGGTTCATCCAGGATGGTAACCGGGAATTTATAGATACGTATCTGACAAAAGAAACATTTTCTGATCTTGGCGTTAATCTGATATACATGAATAACATAAGCGGGCATTGTGTCTGGAGCAAAGCCTATGACCCGATAACCGGCGAGAGCATAGAACTGCCTGAATTCCCTGGTCAGATTCCCTGGAATCAATTCGGTAATATTTCTTCATCCACGTCAGCCTTTTCTCACAGTGGAATACGTATGACGGAAAAAGGGCCCATGCTTGTGGCGTCAAAACCGATTCTGCCCGGCAGCAAGCAGGGACCGGTCAAAGGTATGCTGATCATGGGTGTTTTTCTTACCAAAGATAAAATTAACGCGATCGGTGACCTGACGCAGGTTTTGCTGGATATCAGTCCGTTTGATAGCCGCGCCAAACGCACTGAAAAAAACAAGCTCTTTAATGCCGGCAAAACTTCGCCCGAACAGCCTGGCTATGACTATAAACTGAACAAGGATACAATTACCGGATACGCCATTCTGAATGATATATACAATAAACCGGCGCTGCTGATGGAAATCAATGTTGCGCGTGTTATTTCCCGACAGGGGAAACGGGCTATGCAACTGGGGATGGCATTTCTGATTGTGATAAGTGTCTGCGTGGCTTTGGTCTGTTATTTCTTTCTGAAAGTGGTAATAGCCGATCCACTGACGAACCTTGCGGATCACATGACCTTGTTAGACAGAAATGGATTATTAAACCCTATTGAAGAATACACCACGCGCAGAGATGAGATCGGCACCGTTACGCGCGAATTCAATTTTCTGATTAAACAAGTCGATTTTAAGATAAAGGAACAAAAGAAATTAATCAATTCACTTGAGAAAGCATCCAAAGAAATTAAATCGCTGCAAGGTATTATCCCCATCTGTTCCTCCTGCAAGAAAATCAGGGATGACGAAGGGTACTGGCACAAAATTGAACAGTATATTTCAACCCACTCAATGGCGGATTTTTCACATGGCATTTGCCCTGATTGCGTAAAGGAATTGTATCCCGATCTGGATGTGCAGGACGCCCAATACAATGATGATAAAAAGCCGGATTCCCCGGATGAATACATCTAATAGTATTGTCAGACTCTATGCCGCAAGGATCTGATGCGAGCGCGGGCATCCGCTATGGCCGCACTCGTTATGTCAGCACTGCACACGCTTTCCCGTTCCCCGTCGCATGCTGCCAGCACCTCTCCCCAGGGACTGATTATACAGGAATGGCCATGACTTACCGCGCCTGTTTCGGCATTCGCGCCACATTGATTAGGCGCGATAACATAGGCCAGATTTTCTATAGCGCGAGCCTGCAGCAGCGGCAGCCAGTGGGCCTGCCCCGTAGGCCGGGTGAAATCCGACGGAACCAGCAGTACATCCGCTCCGCGAGCGCTGAGGGATCGGTACAGTTCGGGAAAGCGCAGATCATAACAGATAGACAAACCCAAGCTAAAGCTGCCCAGAGAAACGGTGATAATGTCTTTCCCGGGAGTAAACAGGTCGGCTTCCCGGAACAAAGCAGTGGCGCCGTTATATAATTCAAACAAGTGGATTTTTCTATAAAGGCTGAGAATGTCCCCTTCGGCGCTGATAACGATGCAGGAATTATGCAGGCCGATATCCGACTGTTCAACGACAGCTCCCCAGACTACCGCTATGCCGTGAGTGCGCGAAAGAGCGCATAACCGGTCGCTGACGTGGCCGGGGACTGACGTTGCCGAGTCGCGGTAACCCGAATCTTTACCGCGGAAAAGGATATTCTCCGGAAATACTACTAATTCCGCTCCGCGGGCCGCGGCTTCGTTGATATATGTTTCGCAACGGTCTAAATTTGTTTCGCGGTCAGGCCCTGAGTTACTTTGTACAACGGTAATATTCATTACTGGTATTATAGCTTACGGAATACATGTTGTCAAACAAACGCTATAGAAGGTCTGAAAGGGCAAAGTACATTAACCCGGGGCGCCGTCACGGGTCGCATACCGTCACCACCCGTCAACCCTTTACTTTGTGCTTCTGGTATTGAATGATGTATACGTTCAAAATTTAGAGAAATGTGTTATAATTGTGGCTCGAAATAATTTGTAACCGTATGTAACCGGGAAAACTATTCAGGCTTATGTTGCCATGATCTACGATTATGACCGGGAACAAAACAGGAATGAACTATGAAAAACGCCTGTGAAACAATTGACGCGTTGATGCGTAAGCAGCCCGCGGAAAGGATGGGATTGTTTGATTCTCCCTGGGAAGACACACTGGAAAAGTGGGCCGACCGGGAAAACTATCCCCGCCAGGAATCAGGAAAACCCATGGCCGCGGTTGATTATTTTGGATTTGACATGGTAAGCTGTGGCGGCTGGTTTGACACTATGCCCTTGCGGGGCGTGCATGAGGTATTGCGGGAAACCCAGGAATGGACGGTATACCGGAACGGCGCGGGAGCGGTGTTTAAAACCTGGAAACATAAATCCGGCACACCCGAACATATTGAATTCTCTATGGCAAGCCGGGAGATATGGGAAAAGGATTACCGGCCGCATTTGCTGGACATTGACCGTGGGCGAATAGATGTTGCGGGCGCCAGAAAAGAATTACAGCGCCGGAAAAAAGAAGGTCTCTGGACTTTCTACGGTCATCTTTTTATTTGGGAACAACTGCGCTGCAGCCTGGGTGACATATGCATGTATGAATCGCTTGCGCTCGATCCGGCCTGGATTCATGATTTCAATAGGGTATATACTGATTTCTTCAAGACGTATTATACTATGCTGATAGAAGAGGCCGGGCGGCCGGACGGAATCTGGCTGTATGATGATTTAGGATACAATAAAGGCCTGATTTGTTCGCCGACTATGCTGGCCGACCTTTTTTGCCCGTATTATCATGAACTTGTCGAATTTTTCCACGGCTACGATCTGCCTGTTGTCCTGCATTCCTGTGGAGGGATTACTGAAGCGCTGCCACTGATTGTAGAATGCGGATTCGATGGTTTGAATCCCATGGAGGTCAAAGCCGGCTGTGACGTTGTCAGGTTCGCACAGGAATATGGTGACAAACTTACCTTTATTGGTGGTTTGGACGCGCGTGTTCTGGAGTCGGGCGACCGGGATTTAATTCGCCGGGAAATCATCCGCATATTAGACGGCATGCGTTCCCTCGGAGCGCGCTATATTTTCGGTTCGGATCATTCCCTTTCAACTATTGTCCGCCTGGCTGATTTTCGCTACGCGATAGAAGTATTCAAAGAACACGGCGCCTACTGACCCTGATATGAAACTGAATAAATTAGACTATACCGTAATCCTGGCTTTTCTGGCCTATTCAGCCAATGCTGTGGTGGTGCCGGTTTGCCTGGTGGTGATGCTGCGGGAACTGTCGTTAAACCTGACGGACGGCGGCGGGATAGAAGCCATGCGATGCGTATGGGGATTGGTGTTTCTGATATTGAGCGGTTTTGCCGCGGCGCGCTGGGGCAAAGCCCGCGGGCTCGGGGTCAGCAGCATTCTGCTCGGGCTTAGTTTGTTTTTGTTTGCCCTCTCGCCGAATTACCTGATGATTCTGATTGCCATGGGCATGTCGGGCATCGGCAGCGGCGGGCTTGAAGGCATGATCAATCCGCTGGTGCAGGACTTGCATCCGGGCGATTCGGGACGGTATCTCAACCTTACCAACGCGTTCTGGTCAGTCGGTGTGCTGGGGACAGCTCTGATTGCGGGAGAGCTGCTGACGCATGCAATTTCCTGGCGGGTATTGGTGACAGGCATAGGTGTGCTAAGTGTTGTCACTGGCATGCTCTTTCTTTTATTCCGTGAAAAACGCGAAAAAAGAACAGAAAATGACATTGCTGATACCATGAATCATATCAGGATAATAATGAAACGTAAAACATACTGGCTTTTTGCTCTGGCAATGGTATGCGCCGGAGGAGCGGAAGGCGCCTATACCTTCTGGAGTGCCAGTTATATTCAAATCTGTTTTAACGCTTCTCCGCGCGCGGGAGGTATCGGAACCGCCTGCTTCGCGGGAGGCATGATGTTGGGCCGCTTTGCCTGGGGACACATGGTCGGACAGGATGGTTTAAAAACATTGATTATCGTGTCAGCCCTGGGTGGTGTTCTTGCCAGCCTGGGACTGTTGCTGGTGTCTTCATTTGTAGGATTATGCATCGTGCTCGTTGTTGCCGGGCTGGCGATAGCATGTTTCTGGCCCAGCATACAATCATACGCGGCTGACATAATGGACGTCGATCACACTATGTTGTTTATTCTTTTGTCGTGCGCCGGTATACCGGGCTTCGGCGTAATATGCTGGTTGATGGGATTCATAGGTCAGCGGAGCGGCTTGCGGGCCAGCTTTTTCATGATACCGGTTGTGTTGCTGGCACTGGCAATAACGATGCTGATTGTATCCAGAAATAAACCGGCCAGGATCCGGCGTGATACTGACGACGCATACCCGATTATCGAGCCAGTGTAATAATGTATATAAACTTTGTTCAGGAGAACAGTATATGAAAACAAAAATAAAACTGAAAGAAGTGGAAATGACTCCGGCGGTAATGGCTGTCCTGGAACAGCGCGGCTGTATCATCCAGCTCTGCCCTGGTCATCATACCCACAATCCACCTCCCGGCGAATCGGAAGGCGGGGCAATTTATATTTCCGATGCCAAGTACGGTCCGCATATGCTGATCACCTGCACTGTCAACCGGCCTGATTTTGCCTGGTTCGGCACACATCCGGATAACGAGGAATTCCTGCTGATCGGTGATCCCGAGACTAAACCGATGTACCTGGCAATCGCAATCTGCACGAAAACGGAATTAGCCGAAAAAATCAGGAGCGGGACATTGTCGGAAGCTGATTTCGTCTGCTTGCGAGTCAAATACAATGACCCGGAGGTGAGTTTCTTTACGATGCTGAAAGACGTGCCTCACGGAGAAGGCGCTGCTCCGGGTGAAGGAAAACCGGGTTCTTTTTATGTTACGGAACCGAATAATATGGGGATCGAAGTTACCGAGATGGGAGCGTATGAATTGTGTGTTCCGGAATAATCCGCACGTGCATCAGCGTTTCGGGTGGTAATGCCTGGTAAGGAACCGGTCGAGCTGATTGGCAAAATTCTGGACGTCTTTCGGGCTGAGTGCTGCCGGCCCGCCGGTTATCATACCGTCCGTGCGCAGCTCATCCATAAGATTACGCATAGCAAGCTGCTGCTTAATGTTTTCCTCAGTATACAGTTCGCCGCGTGGATTAAGGGCCCAGGCTCCTTTCGAAACAACCCGGTCCGCTAACGGAATATCAGCGGTAATAACCAGATCACCTTTGCAGATTAACTCGACAATGCGGTCATCCGCTTCATCCGGGCCGGGAGGGACAATGACGCTGGAAATAAAATCTGATTTGGTACGCAGGAAGCCGCGATTGGCAACCATAACAACCTGAATCTCTACTCGCTCCGCCGCCCGGACCAGCACTTTTTCCATAGCCGCCGGAAAGGCATCCGCATCAACCAGAATCTTCATGTAGCATTTCACCTTGTTTGATTCAAAATGGTAGTGTATACAAAAAGGTGAAACATGTCAATCATTTTTTCATCCGCCTGATACAGAGCAGACAGCCCGTGACTCCCAGAACAGTAAAAAAT
>CAZCLS010000216.1:2493-6956 GCA_964499565.1 uncultured bacterium | reverse complement strand
GAAAAGCGTCGTGTTCACTAGCCGAATCCATGACAATATGCATCCCCGAAAACAGCGAACATGAAAAGTCTAACAAGACGCAAGGGAAACACCATGAAATTGCGCACGTTATTATTTACAGGATATGCCACATTGTTCGTACTGATGATTATTTCCGCGGTGGTCATGTGTCAGAGCATCACGCTGCTCATCAATCACACGCATTCAGTGTTGCATGCCCAGGAGATGCTGACCAAGGCTCAGCTGCTCAATATGCATCATATAGACATGCAATCGGGCGAGCGCGGCTACGCGCTGACCGGCGATGAAAAATACCTGGAAGCATATGAAGATGGGAAGGTTGGGTCCACGGCTGTGCTGACCGAACTCAAGGGGATAGTCGATCCGGATCAAAAGCTCATACTCTTAAATATCGAGGCGATCGCGGCACGGCACCAGGCAATCCTCCAGAAAGTAATCCAGGCACGGCGCGACATGGATAACGGTGTGGCCGGAGCGGACATGGCCGCGGTTATCGCGTATATCCGGGAAGAGAACGACGAAGCGCTCATGAAATCGATGCGGGAACAGGTCAGAGAATTTGTTATAGACGAAGAAGAGACTGTGACACACCACAGCAGTATTGCCCATAAAGAAGCCGTGCGCAACATCTGGATTGTGATTTTCGGCACAAGCCTGGCTATCGGAATAGGTATCGTTGCCATGCGCCTGGCAACGAGAACGATTCTCAGGCAGGTGGGCGGGGAACCCGCAAAATTATCGATGGTCGCGGAACAGATCGCTCAGGGCAATCTTGATGTTGAAATCGGCGGCGATCCTCGAACTGACACCGGTATACGGGCCGCAATTGGAAAGATGCTGCTTTCTCTCCGGGAGAACCGGGACAAGATGGAGAGGCAGGTGGAAATGACAAAGAAAATATCGAGCGAGTTAGAGGTTATCATAGACAGCATACCCGCGCTGGTATTTTATAAAGACACCGGGAACCGGTATCTGCGGGTCAACAAATATGTTGCAGACGCGCACAAGATGAGCAAGGCGGAGTTAGAAGGTAAAAGTCTTTTCGATTTATACCCGCGCGCGGCAGCGCAAGGCTATCTGGATGACGACCGGGAAGTAATTGAGAGTGGAAAGGCGAAGCTGAACATAGATGAGCCCTGGAAAACGGAAGCGGGCACCCAGTGGGTATGTACCAGTAAAATACCGGATATTGATGCGAACGGCAAGGTGCTTGGCGTCATTGGAATCTCCCTGAACATCACGGAGCGCAAGCAGGCGGAAGCGGAGATCGCCCGGCAGGCGAGTCTTATGGGCGCAGTTAACAAAGTTTTTCGTGAAGCCCTTACCTGTTTAACCGAAGAGGAGGTGGCCAAGGTTTTTCTTCATATAGCAGAGGAACTGACCGGAAGCAAGTTCGGATACATCGGCGTGCTCAATGCCGCGGGCTTGATGGATTCGATCGCGATCAGCAATCCGGGCTGGCAGGAATGTGACATTGTGGTATCAAAGGCAGAGAACTTAATCAAGAACATGCAATTACGGGGCATCGACCGCATGACAATCAAGGAGGGGAAATCCCGGATTGTCAATGCCGGCCAAATTCAGACCCATCCCGATCGTGCCGGCATGCCGGAGGGGCACACACCGATCAACTGCTTCATGGGCGTTCCTTTCAAGCAGGAAGGAAAGACGATCGGCATGGTCGCCCTGGCGAACAAGGAAGGAGGGTACAGCGAGAAGGACCAGCAGAACATAGAAACGATTTCAGTAGCCTTCTGCGAGGCGCTGAACCGCAAGCGAATGGAGATCGAGCTTACGCAACAGAACAGTATCAAAACGGGCCAGGCCCGTTTGATGGACCTGCTGAGCGGGAACCCAACCATGCACACCTTGTGTTTGAATACAATCACGTTCCTGTGTCAATATCTGAAGGCCCAGACCGGCCTTATGTATCTGGGTGACAAGGACGGCACGCAAAAGCTGGCAGGCAGTTACGCTCACAAGCGGAAAGAACATACGGCACGCTATAAACCGGGAGAAGGATTAATCGGGCAGGCAGCTCTGGAAGGCACAGACATGATACTGGCCGATGTGCCGGAGAAGTATTTCACGATCGAGTCCGGACTTGGTGAAACGGTTCCGCGTACCATCTACATCAAACCAATTGTCTATCACGGTAAAACCAAGGCGGTCATCGAGCTGGGGGCATTACACGCGTTTGACGAAATGACATCACAATTTTTAAATACGGTCGGCGAGCGGATTGCGATTGCGATAGAGAGTGTAGAGAACCGGACAGCGCTGACTGAATCTCTGAGTGAGTCCCGGCAACTGTCAGAGGAGCTTCAGGTGCAGCAGGAGGAGCTTAGAACAACCAACAAGGAACTTGAAGAACAGACAAGGAAATTAAAGGATTCGGAGGGAAAACTCAGAATCCAGCAGGAAGAGCTTCAGGTGACGAATGAAGAATTGGAAGAAAAGAATGAATTGCTTGAAAAGCAGAAACAGGAGGTTGATAACGCCCGGCGGGAGATTCAGAAAAAAGCCGAGGAAGTAACGCTGGCCAGCAAGTATAAGTCTGAATTTCTAGCCAACATGTCTCATGAATTGCGCACACCGCTCAACAGCCTGCTGCTTCTGGCACAAGGACTGGCACAGAACAAAGAAGACAACCTGACTTCCGAACAGGTCGAGGCCATGAAAATCATATACAGCGGCGGCAACGACCTGCTGAATCTTATCAACGAAATTTTAGACTTGTCCAAGATCGAGGCCGGGAAAATGGAATTGCGAATGCAAACGGTCAGAGTCAACGACCTGGGGGACGGTGTGCGCGCGGCCTTCCAGCACATGGTCGCGGAAAAGAGCCTTAGTCTTGAAATAATGATACAGGAGGGTGCCCCGGCCGATATAGTAAGCGACCGGAAACGGGTTGAGCAGGTGATCAGGAACCTGATGTCCAACGCGATCAAGTTTACTGAGCGGGGAACAGTGAGTGTCACGTTCGGTCGGCCGGCGCCGGGGACAGACCTGTTTCGGAGCGGACTGAACGCCGGGAAATGCCTGGCAATAGAGGTATGTGACACGGGTATAGGCATAGAACCAGCTCAGCAGGAACTCATATTCAAAGCCTTTCTGCAAGTCGACGGCGGGACGGCCAGGAATTACGGCGGCACGGGATTGGGGCTTTCAATCTCACGAGAACTGGCGGGCCTGCTCGGTGGTGAGATACAGCTTAAGAGCGAGCCGAAAAAGGGTTCGACGTTCACCCTGTATCTTCCCCTAACTCATAACGTGAAGCGCGAGAAACCCGTGACGCCCGCGAAAACCAAGGGAGCGAGAACTGGTAACGGCAAGCTGAGAGAAGATGAACCTGAACGATTCGCCGTATTGCAGATTGAGGACGACCGGGATAGTCTGGACAAGGACGACCGGATAATACTGGTGATAGAGGATGACCCGAAATTTTCGCGATTGTTATATGATACATGCCACGAGAAGGGATTCAAATGCATCGCGGCGCCAACGGGAGAAGCGGGGCTGGCGTTGGCCGTAGAACATCTGCCCGGGGCGGTAATCCTTGACATCTGTCTGCCGGGGATGGACGGCTGGGCTGTACTGGCGGCGCTCAAGGAAGACACGCGCACACGGCATATCCCCGTACATGTCATCTCCATTGAGGAATCCACGACCGAGGCGCTATACAAAGGGGCGGTGGGGCAGGCGAACAAACCTATAACTCTGGAAGACCTGGAAGAAGCCTTCCGCAAAATCTCGCAGGTATCGGACGGGAATCCGAAACGAGTATTAGTGGTAGATGATGACGCGGCAATGCGCCGCAGGACCGTCAAGCTTATAGGCAACTGGGACGTTACGGTGGATGAGGCGGAGACAGGAGAACAGGCGCTTGAAGCGCTTCAAAATAACCGTTACGACTGCATAGTGCTGGACTTAGAGTTGCCTGACATTGAGGGCGACCGTTTGTTAGAGAGGCTCGAGCAAGAAGTGGCAAACGTGCCTCCGGTGATTATTCACACAGCCCGAGACCTGAGCCGTGACGATGAAGCACACCTGCGCGAGCACGCTGAATCGATTGTGATCAAGGATGTTCGATCTCCGGAGCGGTTATTTGACGAGGTGTCACTATTTCTGCACCGGGTCGTAAGCACGATGCCGGAAAAGAAACGGCGGATCATCCAGGATTTGCACAATACGGACGCCATTCTGAAGGGCAAAAAGGTGCTAATTGTGGACGATGACATGCGCACGACATTCGCGCTGTCCCGGCTGCTGACGGAAAGAGGCATGAAAACACTGAAAGCGGAGAACGGAGCAAAGGCTTTGCGAGTGCTTGACCGTGAACCGGATATAGACTTGGTGCTTATGGACATAATGATGCCCATTATGGATGGCTACAAAGCCATTGGCAAGATTCGAGCTCAGGAACGGTTCGGTACATTGCC
>CAZCLS010000216.1:0-2393 GCA_964499565.1 uncultured bacterium | reverse complement strand
GGCAACGGATGCCGGTATAATCGAAGCCAGGAGCGGCAACGAAGCGTTGGCGGCCACCCTCGACCACGATTTTGCGGTAGCAATACTGGACGTGATGATGCCGGGGATGAACGGTTTTGAGTTAGCGGAACATCTGCGCGGGGATGAGAAAACGCGGACAATCCCGTTAATCTTTCTGACAGCAGCATACATTGATGAGCACCAGCTGTTCAGTGGGTACGAATCGGGTGCGATCGATTATATTGTCAAACCGTACGCGCCGGAAGTCCTTCTGGCAAAAGTGAATATATTTCTGGAACTGGACTACAGCAAGCGCGAACTGCAGCAACACCGCGAACACCTGGAAACGATAGTAAAGGAAAAAACAGCGAAACTGGTAGAGCGGGTAAAAGAAGCTGAGTGCCTTTACAGCATATCAGCCTTGGTAACCGAGCCGCTGGAAACGATCGAGGAAACGCTCGATGTAGCGGTGACATTAATTCCAGCAGGATGGCAGTATCCGGAAATCACGAGTGTGCTAATCAGCTATGAAGGCCGGGAATTCCGCAGCGCAAATTACAGAGACAGCGCCTGGAAACAGGCCGCCGCCATCATGCTCTCGGGTAAACCGGTTGGGACGATTGAAGTGAGTTATCTGGAAGAAAGGCCCGGGCAGGACGAAGGCCCCTTTTTGAAGGAAGAGACACACATGCTGGCGGACATAGCCAGGCAGCTTGGCGTTATGATAGCAGGCATGCGTTCAGAGAAAGTTCTAAAGATCAGGAGCCGGATCGCCGAGACATTCATCACGTTCAAGGAAGATGAAATCTATGACGAAATACTCAAGATCATGTTGGAAGGCATGCAGAGCACGTATGGGGTATGCGGGTACATCGATGAAAATGGAGACTTTGTCGTTCCGACGATGAGCCGGCACATCTGGAAAGAGTGTCAGGTACCCGATAAAAGCATTGTATTCCCTCGCAAACAATGGAGCGACAGCAGCTGGCCGCGGGCAATCCGGGAGAAGAGAACAATCTGTATAAACGAACCGTCAACCACCATACCGGAAGGGCACATAGCGATAACCCGGCACATCTCACTGCCGTTGATACAGCGGGGAGAAGTTGTAGGGCTGATTCAGGTTGCTAATAAAGAGACGGACTACAGCGAGTCTGACTTGGCCATGTTTGAAACAATCGGCCAGGTCATTACACCGCTTCTGGCAACCATGGTGCAGCGAGACAGGAGCGAACGGCAGCGCCAATTAGCCGCGCGGATTGAAAAGCTGACCGGGGCGGTGCTGGAATTGTTGAACCGCACTTCCGTGCAGACAGATGCAATTCGAAAGATTTTAACGTTAATCAAACAGAATACCGGGATTGAAGCCGCTGGTATCCGACTGCGCGCGGGCGATGATTTTCCTTTCTATGAGACCCAGGGATTTTCCGGTGAATTCGTGAGCACCGAGAATTCATTGATTACATACAACAGAAAAGGAGAGATCGTGCGGAATGCTGATGGAACGCCGATTCTCGAATGCCTGTGCGGCGCCGTTTTATCCAAACAGGCCAGAACAAAGCATGACGGTTTAACTCCTGGCGGCAGTTTCTGGACCAACAGCACTACAGAGGATTTGGCATCGAAAACCGCAAAGAAAGGGCAGGATTGCATCAGGAAAATCTGCAATACGGAAGGATATGAATCAGTCGCCCTGATCCCTTTGTGTTCGGAAAAAGAAACAATCGGGTTGCTGCAACTTAATGATCGGCGGCCCAACCAGTTCACTCCGGAGCTGATTCAGTTTCTGGAGGGGTTAGGAGCTTCAATCGGCATAGCGCTGGCGCGAATGGAATTAAAGGCTCTCTATAAAATGCTGTTCGAAAGTTCCGCGCAAGGCATACTGGTAGCAGACAAAGAAATGAACAGAATCAAGTTTGCGAATCCGGCTATGTGTGCGATATTCGGATACTCGGAAGCTGAGTTGACGCGAATGAGTCTGACTGACATACATCCGGTTGAAACAGAAGAACACCCTAGTGCAGAGATAGAAACAGATAAAACACTATTAGTGAACGTACACTATTCGCGCAAGGACGGGAATGTAGTATTCGCTGATGTAAAGACGGTATTGGTTGAGATAGGAGGGCGAACGCATATAGTCCGATTCTTTTCTGACATTACAGAGCAGAAGAAAATGGAGGAGCAGTTTCAGCAAGCGCAGAAGATGGAATCGGTAGGGAGGCTGGCGGGGGGAGTTGCGCATGATTTCAACAACATGTTAGCAGTCATCCTGGGGAATACGGAAATGGCGCTGGAGAGTATAGGAACAGAGACGCCGGTTTACGCAAATCTGCGCGAAATCCAGCAAGCGGCTGAACGTTCAGCTGATCTGACCCGGCAACTGCTGGCAT
>CAZCLS010000215.1:0-6989 GCA_964499565.1 uncultured bacterium | reverse complement strand
TTAGTGATTTTACCGACAACGGTATCACCTTCGTTATACTTATCATAGATCGTATCCCAGGGATCTTCATTCAGCTGTTTAAGGCCGAGGGCGATTTTACGTTCATCGGCATTGATGTTAAGCACCACAGCCATGATTTCCTCGCTTTTCTTAAGCATCTCGGAGGGGTGATTGATCTTACGAGTCCAGGACATATCGGAGACATGGACAAGGCCGTCGATACCGTCTTCGAGTTCGACGAAGGCGCCGTAGGTGGTAAGGTTACGGACAATACCCTTAACTTTACCGCCGATGGGATAGCGGTCTTCAATTGTTTCCCAGGGATTTTCCTGAGTCTGGCGCAGGCCGAGGCTTATTTTCTGTTCATAGGCATCGACACTGAGGACCATTGCATCGATTTCATCACCGAGCTGGACAAATTCGGACGGATGGTTAACCTTGCGGGTCCAGGAGAATTCGGAGATATGGATCAGGCCTTCGAGGCCTTCTTCGAGTTCGATAAAGGCGCCATAGGGGAGGATATTGACAACCTTACCTGCGACAACGCTGTTAACGGGATATTTCGCTTCAACATCGAGCCAGGGATTATTAAAAATCTGCTTGATGCCGAGAGAAACGCGTTCTTTATCGTAATCGATGCCGATAATCATGACATCCACGGGCTTACCGATCTCGAGAATTTCGGAGGGATGGTTGATACGGCCCCAGCGCATATCGGTCAAGTGCAGCAAACCATCGATGCCATGCAAGTCGATAAAGGCGCCGAAATCGGTAATATTCTTAACCAGGCCCTGTTTAACATCACCGACCATGACTTCATCGAGGAAGACGCGTTTCTTTTTAAGGCGTTCTTCATCGAGGAGTTCGCGGCGAGAAACGACGACATTTTTACGGTCGTGATTAATTTTAATGACTTTAACTTCGATTTCCTGGCCGACGAAATCATCGATATTTTTAATATTCTGGAGAGAGATCTGGGAAGCGGGCAGGAAGGCTTCGACGCCGATATCGACCATAAGGCCGCCTTTGACCTTACGCACGATTTCACCAATAACGGATTTACCGTCTTCGCAGGCAGCCAGAGTTTTCTCCCAGGAGCGGAGACGATCGGTTTCGACTTTAGAGAGGCGGATATTGCCCATGTCATCTTCTTTAACAAGCAGCAGCACTTCGATTTCATCCCCGGGACTGTATTTATCTATGCGGGGGAATTCATCAATAGAAATAACGCCTTCAGATTTATAGCCGACATCGACAACGACGTTTGAGTCGTTAATGGCGACAATAATACCTTTAAGGATACTGTGTTCATCGACAGTATTGATGGTCGTTTCATACATTTTCCGAAAATCGTCTTCAGAAATTGATTCATAGGAAGATTCACTGACGCCAAATTTGTCAAGATCGATTTTCAGGTCCGGGATGGTTGCTTCGTATTCAGAATTCATAGTAGGAGGTTAAGGGTTACAATACTGGTTACCAATATTAGTTACTGCTAGCGGGCCGAAAAAATCCGGGCCGTCCCGCGTTGCTGATTCATACGAATTCCCGTTAGTCACTATGACTGGCGGAGAATATACGGCATTCCCAATCGCGCATACGATAGAACTGATTGAGAACACGTATTATACAGAACCCGGGCAAAAAAATCAACTGGAGGGCGGGGGCGGGTAGTTTTTTGAATAAAGACTGCATAAACACTGAAAATATGTGTGGCCGCGAGAGATCCGTCAGTTGCCGGATGTGCTAAAGGAATGAGTGAGCCTGTGGAAAGGGAACAAGCTTGTCGCCCGTATGGAACCGGCCTCCCACGCTAAAGATCATGAGTTTGCATGCCTGAGTAGCCCCTGGCTTCTATGAAGCCGGGGCTGGGGGGAGTGTGGGTGGCGGTTGTGCGGCTGGAAGCAGGCAGGCCCCGGGATGTGTAAATCCCTGGGGCTACTGAAGCCTGAAATTGGCAGGAACCATATTCACGCTAAAGCGTGTACTCCAACCCGTGGATGCAGATGTTGGAGTCAAGTATAAATTTATAGAGTAATTTTTTCGAGGCTGACGTCAGATATGTCAAAATAGCCGTCAGGCAGGCAGCTGTCGAGGTGGAAATAGATCCAGCAGTTGGCGTAATTTTCTTTACGGTCCTGAACTAATTTATCGAGTTTGAAGGTTTTCTGGAACTGGCGCCATTCGATCCCAAGGGTAAGGGGGTATGATGTACCGCCGCCGTACTTGCGTTCGCGTTTATCGCCCTGGATGTAGGCTTCGCCATGCTGACCGATACCGGCTGTTGCTGTGGCATTATTTCCGCGAAACATAAATTTGAGGGAATAATCCTTGCCGTATTCGATTTCCAGGCCGGACATTTCGAAAGTGCTGGGGACGCCGAAGTAGCCATCGCGCAGAAAGAGGCGGACGAAGACGCGATTTGAGCCGGTAACAAGGTCGGTTTCTTCACGTGTTTCATAAGTTGCGGCCGTATTGCCGTAAGCAAGCTGGAACTGGTGCCAGGGTTGGGGTGGGATTTTACGCGGTTTATAGCGGTCGACACCTTTAAGGGGGGCAGCCGGTCCGAAATTGGGTTGTGAGCGCGAGCCGAGGTTGCGGCTGAGCAGGATACGGCCGTCATTAGCTCCCAGGAACAGGTCTAACAGGCCGTCATTGTCGACATCCGCCAGATACGGCCGCACAAATTCGCCGGCTGGAACTGCAGAGCCGCCAACAGTCAACTTGGTTTTAGGTTCGGTCAGGAACGGAGAAGAATTGGTACGGAACTGGGGAGCGTTTTCATACCAGGTTAATTCCCCGAGGCGGTCACCGACAAGGAGGTCGAGATCGCCATCGCCGTCAAGGTCGCCGACGGCGGGGGAGAGCTGTTCGCGACCCATGCCGTAGGCCAGCCAGTGGCGGGTAGAGGCGGTAAAATCGGGATTGGAGTTCTGACCGAAATTTTTAAAGAAGTAGACTGAATTAGCCGAGTAGGAGCCTTCGCCGACAACCAGGTCATTTTTTCCGTCGCCGTTCCAGTCGATCAGGCGGGGAGCGAGGAAGCTGCCGACGAAGAGTGGTTTATCACCTTTCATAACGAGGGGAAAAATGCGGGTTATATCGACGGGCATACGGCTGCGGAGTTCTTTGCGCTGCATATAGACGTAGGAGGGCATGGAATCGGCATCGAGGAACTCGGCATTGCCTTTGTTTTTGAGGATTTGGACAGCGCCTTCGACCGTACCGGCCAGAACATCATTCAAACCGTCATCATTATAGTCAGCGACATCGATATTAGCCGCCTGACCGAGGAAAGAATGAACGAAGCGGCCCTGGGAAAATTCGGGTGGAAAGGCGCTCTTGCGGGAGGTCGTTTCAAAAATCCACAGGAAGCCGGGACCGTCACCGACGACGAGATCGGGTTTACCATCACCGGTAACATCTTTCCAGGCGGGGGAAGCGCCGAAATCCTTATTAACCTGGAACGAGCCGCTGATAAGGATCGGGAGACCGATGGAATTAACCCGAAGGTTCAGGTCTTTATCGACACCATCCCAGGAATCATCTGCAATAGTGGATTCGCGGAACGAACCGTTGACCGCCAGATTTTCGGAGAAGGCGGGCAGGGCAAGAAAGAGCAGGAAGACATATATAATGCGATAGCGGCGTATAACAATAGAATTCAGCATATTCATATAAAGACAAACATGGTTAAGCAGAATCATTCATGTTTCAGCGTGGCGCAGCCAAAGAGGCCGCCGGCGATATTACCGGCATGCGCTTCGATTTTCACGGTAAGGTTGGAAGACCCTTTCGTAAGCTCGAACGGGACGGGATACTCGACATCGAAGAATGATTCGCCATGAGAGCCATCCAGTGTTTCGAGGGTGACTGATGTACCGTTGACAAGCACATGGAAATTACGGCCGCTGTCAAGCCCCCAGTACGTGCACAACAGGGAGACGGGAGCATCGGGGAAACAATTCAGCGTGAAACTGAACCAGCCGCCGCCGCGGGCGTCGCGCCAGCCGGCGCCGGCATGATTACCGGAGCTGCTGCGGTCGGCCTGGAGAGCATGGTCCTGTTCGGAGGAGGCATTATTGAAAGCGATGGTATCGATCAGGCGCTGTTCGAGCATAGTCTGTCTGACTTTAAGTTTTGCTTCGCGGTCTTTTTCAAGAGATTTGCGCTGTTGATACTCTTTTTCAGACAGGATATCCCAATAGATGGTATAGCGCTGGTCTATCAGGCGGTAGAAAGGCACTAAGGATACATCACGCGGTCGGCCGACATCTTTTGTTTTAAAGCAGAGCGGTTGGCCTGGAACGGGGACTACCCAGTCCTGCACGGGTTTGCCGCCGGTTATCAGAACAGGTGACTGGACAGCAGGCGCGTGATGCATGGCGCGCTGATTTGACTGGTACTGCATAGCGGGAGTAAACTCGTTCGTGCCGAGTTCTCCGGCGAGGACGACAGGACCGTACATGACCGCCGCGACAGAAGGGTCATCGGGCATCGGCTGCAGATGGAGACTCATGGGAATCGTGACGGAGATCGTATCGCCATCATGCCACATTCTTTTCAAAGAGCAGAACGAAGAAGGAACTGCGGTAACCTTCTCTGCATTAGAATTAATTGTAACATAAAAGCCATTATAAGCCCAATACGGAACTCTGATACGAAGGTCGAGTTCTTTGGGCTGGTCGGTTTTAATGCTGAATACAGTAGTATCATCTTCGGGGAAGCTGGTTTGCTGGCGAAGGACAACACCCTGTTCGCGCCAGTCGAGTTCGGAAGAGATAAAGAGGTTAATCCAGAGGGTATTATCATGTTTGAAGTAGATACTGTCGCCATACTTGGCATGATTTTCCATACCGCTGCCGGTACAGCACCAGAAGGCGTCATCAGGGGTATTAAAAATTTTAAAATGGCCGGGATTCATAGCGATATAATACATCATCATGCCATTATCGGTACTTTGAGACGCGAGGATTTGGTTCAGGAGGGCGCGCTCATAATAGTCGGCATATTCGGCCCGGGGCTGCCAGCAGAAGAGGTGGCGGGTTAATTTAAGCATATTGTAGGTACAGCACGACTCGGCCGATTCAACACTCAATTCTTTGGCCAGAATGCCGGGTTCGGTGCGCCAGTGTTCGTAATTACTGGTACCGCCGATAACATAGGAGCGTTTACGGGCGACCTGATCCCAGAAAAACTCGGCAATATCACGATAGGATTGATCTCCCGTAACTTCATATTCCCGGGCTGCGCCGACGATTTTTGGTATCTGAGTATTGGCATGCAGCCCGCGCAAGCGGTCTTCCTTGCGGGCTATTGGTTCGAAAATAACCTTATGATCGAAACGTTTAGCGATAGTCAGGTGTTCGGGATTGCCGGTAACCTGATAGAGAGCGGCGAGGACATCGTTCATGCCGCCGAACTCGAGATTCAGGGAGCGCTGCATCTGTTCTTCTGACAGGCGGCCGGTCCGGAAAGATATCCAGGCAGCCATGTTAGTGCAAATGGTGAGGGCCTGATCATTACCGCAATAGATGTACATATCCAGGAGGCCCTGCATAATTTTATGGCAGGTATACCAGGGAACCCAGACGGGTTTACCGTCGTCAACACGATCGAAAAACGATTCAGGGAACGCAAAGAGGTAGCCGGAATTATAACCCTGGGAGGGCATGGCAGCCTGGCAGCGGGCGAGTTCAGAGACAATCGCATCAGCTTTCTTTTTGAGGGCATCATCAGCGGTACTGGCATACATCATTGCGCAGGCGGAAAGGTAATGACCGATGGTATGACCGCGGATTTCACACGAGGGACTTTCCCAGCCGTGGTATGGTTCGGCAGTGGAGGGGAGACCGGCGGTGACCCGGAACATATGCAGCAGGCGGTCGGAATCGAGATGTTTGAGGTATTGAGCGTCACGCAGCATGGCTTGTTTAAACGGGCCATCAAGGAGCAGGACACGATTGAGCGGGAAAGCAGAAGCTTGACAGACATTCATAGCAGATATTCCAGGGGTGGCAGGGACACTAATTGTGGAATTAGTTTGTGAAAAAGCCGGAATGCTTATGAGCAGTAGTGCCGGCAATGAGAGCAGGGGGAGGGACATTCAGGGTTCAGGGTTCAGGGTTCAGGGTTCAGGGTTCAGAGATCAGAGATCAGAGATCAGAGATCAGGTAATGCGCCGGTAGAATAGCAGGAGGAGAAATCCTGCTGCTAAAGCCATAGCGGGTTCGGGTAATTCGTTAGGTTCTCCGGGCGTGGGAGGGTACAGGAAAAAGATATTAGTAGAGCCATCGAACCAGCGGCCATAGCTGGCATTGGCTGAGGCGGGACCGAAAACAATACGGTCAATCGTTCGGCCTTCGAAGGCTATACTGATCTCCTCGCCTGAAGCGCTGAGTTTAAAATCGGCATGCAGATCGGCATTGAAGCCATTCTGATCGACATCGCGGTCGGCCCAGACAATGAGGAATCCTTCGGGTGGGATATGGGTGTTGGCGGGAACGGTCCAGGTGTCGTTGCCATCAGAAAGGACACAGCCGGAAATGTTGACAAGTTGAGTACCGGCATTAAAGAGTTCGAACCAGTCGTCAAAAGGATTAGCGGCGCCTTCGGCTACATCGGCCGGGTCGGGTACCGCGCTGGTGTTGTCAGGCATCCATTCATTGATACAGACAGGCAGGAGCAGTCCGCCGGCGGTATTGGATGAACCGGGAGTGGGGATGGACATGAACATACGGCTGAGAGGATTGCCGTTCGGCAGCGAACCGAAGGACGAGTCGGCCGTGAGCGTGGGATAGACAATGTAATCCATGATTTGCGTAGCAGTACCGCTGACGCGGGAAAGGAGAACTATGCCATTAGAGCTGGAGAGCGTAAACGGCAGATGGTATTCCGCGCCGGACGTTTCACCCGGTTCACCATCAGCCCAGATGACTGCATAGCTGTCATTTGAGATAGTGCTGCCGGCGGGGAACGGCCACAGGGCA
>CAZCLS010000214.1:2720-7035 GCA_964499565.1 uncultured bacterium | reverse complement strand
GTATTTAATACTGAGGATTATGCCCGGATATATGAAAATCCGTTTCTGGATGTGACGGAGAATCCATTATCAACATTTTCAATTGATGTCGATACGGCGTCCTATGCAAATATGCGCCGGTTTCTGAATAATGGTCAGCTACCGCCCGCCGATGCTGTGCGGATCGAAGAGCTTGTCAATTATTTTGACTATGAGTATCCGCAGCCGGACGGAGAGCAACCATTTTCAATCACGTTAGAAGCTGCGGAATGTCCCTGGAATGTTACTAACACACTTGTCCTGATCGGCATCCAGGGTAAGGAAATCGACTTGAAGGAAGCACCGCCGAACAACCTGGTGTTTTTGCTGGATGTATCCGGGTCTATGGATATGCCCGACAAATTGCCATTGCTGAAGAAGGCATTTGCTCTGCTGACAGAACAGCTGCGGCCGCAGGACCGTGTAGCGATTGTAGTATATGCCGGAAGATCGGGCTTGGTGCTTGATTCGACAACCGGAGACCGGAAAGACAAGATTCTTGCTGCCATAGACCAGCTGAGCGCTGGCGGCTCTACCGCCGGGGCTGAAGGGATTGAACTGGCATACAAGGTAGCAAAAGACAACCTGATTTCCAATGGCAACAACCGGGTTATCCTTGCCACTGATGGGGATTTCAATGTGGGAGTCAGCAGTGACTCGGAATTAGTCCGCATGATCGAGGAAAAAAGGAATGACGGGATCTTTTTGACTGTTTTGGGGTTGGGAACGGGGAATTACAAGGATAATAAAATGGAGCAGCTGGCTGACAAAGGCAATGGCAATTACGCCTATCTTGACAGCATCCTGGAAGCCAAAAAAGTTCTGGTGAACGAACTGGGCGGGACACTGGTCACGATCGCCAAAGATGTCAAACTGCAGATCGAGTTCAATCCGGCTCTGGTTAAGGCCTACCGGCTGATAGGATATGAAAACCGGATGTTGGCTAAGGAAGATTTCAATGACGACAAGAAAGACGCGGGAGAGCTGGGAGCGGGACACGAAGTAACAGCGTTATACGAGCTGGTACCGCCCGACGCGAAGCAGGAGACTGCCGCAGTCGATGAATTGAAATATCAGCAAACTACAGAAGTGCCAAGTGACGAGGTAATGACGGTCAAACTGCGCTACAAGGAGCCTAATAGTGACACGAGCGTATTGATTACCGAGGCAATCAAACCGGAGCAGATACAAAGTTCGGGTATGCCACGCAATCTGGGATTTGCGAGTGCAGTGGCGGAATTCGGCATGCTGCTACGAAACTCGGCATACAAGGGAAAAGCCATTTATCACAATGTCATAATTCGTGCCAAAGAATATAAAAATCGGGATGAGAACGGGTACCGGGCAGAATTCATCCAGCTGGCAGAAAAGGCAGAAAGAATCGACACAAATAAATTAGCAGAATCCTTAGGATTACCGACCGATTAAGTATAGAGACATTTGCATCAAGACTAATAGAGTGGTATACTAGGTAAACATGCAAGGAGGTGTGCTATGAAACGCTCATCACTCTATCTATTCTGCTTGACAATTCTTTCTGTTTACTCAATTAAAGCAGTTTATTATCCTGCCACGGGTTTTTCGAACGATTTCTATGTTTACCAGGCCAATCCGCTCAAAGCCGAAGAATACAGCGGAAAACTGGTGATCAAATTCTGGAACAAATGTTCGGTAGAAAGAGCAACAAAACCGGGAAAACTGTTTGAAACCGAACGTGATAACCTGGCTGGAAATGTCGCAGCTCTGAACAACAGTCTGAAAGCCGGTAATGTCAGAACTGTAACCCGGGCATTTACGCATTCACCGGGTCAATTGCGGACAATCCACAACGCAGCGGAAATGATGAGTGGAGAAGAGTTGCCTGACATGAACCGGTTTTTCTTTATTGATATGCCGGATTACAGCCAGGCTCAAACTCTCCTGATGGAACTCTATACCAATCCTGTTTGTGAAGTAGTATACATGCATCCCAAACCGCCGCCCTTGCCGACATCGGATTTGAGCGGCAATCAAACCTATCTGCACGGCGCGGCATCCAACGGCTATGATTTTATCTATGCCTGGTCCCAGGCCGGGGGTGATGGTTCCCAGGTGCGTTTGATCGACATAGAATACGATTGGTATGAACAGCATGAAGACCTGCAAATGACCAGCGCGGATGTGCTGTACGGATATCAGACCAACCTGTTCGGCACCAGCCGCGATCATGGCACTATGTCGGTTGGCGTAAGCGCGGCATTGAACAACGGTTTCGGCATGAAAGGCGTCGTGTATAATGCTGATATAAAAATGATATCGTCGGTAAACAGCAGTGCGGCCTGGATACTGCATGACTCAGTCAACGTTGCCGTTTCCAATACCGCGCCGGGAGATGTCATACTGCTTGAACAGCAGGCTTACGCGAACAATGCCTATTGTCCGATAGAATACTGGGCATTGTTTTACACACCAATAGCCAATGCTGCGGCCCAGGGACGAATCGTGATAGAACCAGCGGGTAACGGCAGCGCCGATCTGGATAACACGGCAACTTGGGGCACCTTATTTCAGCGCAGCTCGCGTGATTCGATGGCAATCATAATTGGCGCGGGGAACTCGGTCAACCGGTCACGCGAATCATTTTCTACCTATGGCAGCCGGGTAGACATTCAAGGCTGGGGAGACTATAGTGTCGCAACGCTTGGGGTCGGTGATTTAGCGGGCACCGTGCTTTCTAACGAGTATACCAAAACATTTGCCGGGACATCCAGTGCCAGCGCGTTGTCAGCGGGAGTAGCGGCGTCGTGTGAAAGTTATTCCAAAGCAACCTACAGCACAGTACAATCACCGGCTGTATTGAGAGGTTTGCTGGCATCGAACGGGTATGCCCAGACATTCGGATTGACCGGTCAGATCGGTCCTTTGCCCAATCTGAGCAACACCTTCAGTAAAATTGTTCCGGAACCGCATCTGATATCATTCATTATTTTACTGTCGGTTTGGCTGAGGAAGCGATTCATCTGATATGGTATACTATCTGGCATGAAAAGTATAACGAACCGGGAAGAGATACGGAACGATTATCCCGATTACCTGCGGGATGAATCGCGGGTAATGGCTGATGCGGCAGATGCGCTGGTATTTCCGGAAAACGAGGGGGATGTGATACACGCGCTTGAGAATGCAAACAGACATGACTGGCCGGTAACAGTTTCCGCCGCGCGGACAGGAATAGTAGCCGGAGCAGTACCGTTATGCGGCGGGATGATACTTTCCATGAGCAAGATGTCGATGCCTCGTGAGATCGGGTATGATGACGGGAAGCAGGAGTGGTATCTGACGGTGGAACCGGGAATGCTGTTGGTTGGCATTCAGGAATGCCTGGAGAACTATTTTTGTTTTTACCGGAACATACTGCCTGAATCATCTATTAGTTTGCTGGAGCACCTGAAAGGGGAGGGGAGACGGCTGTTTTATCCGCCCGACCCGACTGAAACATCAGCCACCATAGGCGGCACGGCAGCAACCAACGCATCGGGAGCCCGGACCTTCAAATATGGTTCTACGCGCGAGTATATCCGGCGTATGCGGGTAGCACTGACGGATGGCACCGTCATTGATATCAGGCGTGGAACAACATATGCGGGAAGCGATCAGCTCATACACATTCCAGCCGGCGGTAATGGCAATCCGGGCCGGGATGGGTATACCATACCGGTACCAACATACCGCATGCCGGATACCAAGCATTGCGCCGGTTATTTTGCCAGACCGGGAATGGATGGTATCGATCTGCTCATCGGCAGTGAAGGAACACTGGGAGTAATCACGGAAATAGAAATCAAGCTCTGTGAAATTAAAGGCGAGAGGGTAAGCATACTGGCCTTTTTTGACAGCGAACTGGACGCGCTCGGGTATGTGGCTGAAATGAGAGAAGGAAGCCGGAACAAGGTGCTTGATGTAGAAGCGCTTGAATATTTCGATACTCATTCATTGGATCTATTACGGGAGCGGAAACGGCAGGGAGAGAGTTCATTACCGGAAATACCGGAAGCCGGCGCCGCGATTTATACTGAAATAGCATGCACGGAAGGGGAGTTGGAGACAGCTTTTGAGATACTGGAACAATATCTATCTTGCGCGAATTCATCAGTTGAGCGAACATGGGCGGGCTTGGAGGCGTCTGAAATCCAAAAAATGAAACTGTTCAGGCATAGCGTGCCTGAGACAATCAATCAGATAATCGCTAAAAGGCAGCAGACACTGCCGGGTTTGCATAAGATAGCGACCGACCTGGCAGTACCGGACGGCGCGCTGC
>CAZCLS010000214.1:0-2620 GCA_964499565.1 uncultured bacterium | reverse complement strand
CTGCCGGGTTTGCATAAGATAGCGACCGACCTGGCAGTACCGGACGGCGCGCTGCAGGAAATAATGGGATACTATCATGAAGCATTGAATATGACGGGAATGCAGCACGCGATATTCGGGCATATCGGAAATAATCACCTGCATGTGAATATGATGCCGAACAGCGTACAGGAGTTGAACCAGGCGGAAAGATTATATGCTGATTTTGCACAAAAGGCGGTAGAGTTAGGAGGAACAGTAGCGGCAGAGCATGGGATCGGAAAACTGAAGAAAACATTTCTTGAATATTTATATGGAAGGGCCGGGATAGAGGAAATGGCACAGGTGAAGCACGGGTTTGACAAGACAATGAGATTAGGGGCCGGGACGGTATTTGACACGAGTGTTACAAAATGACACGGTTGAGAAAATTCGCGCACACAATTGAATCAAAATGTCCATTACTCGGGAAAAAACGCTCGCAAAATCGGGCAATAAAAATATTATATAACTATACAGGAACAACATAACAGTATTGGCATGGATAATGCTTTTCAGTTAATGTTTCATGGTGACCCTCCGGAATGAGACCGGGACTTCGGTTCCGGTCTCATTCTATTAAGGGGATTACCAATGGGCAGCACAGAATGACAAGCAGCAGACGAAATTGCACAAAAAAAACGGGCTGAAAAAAGTCAACCATCAGTATTATAGAAACATAGTATCATTGGCATGGATAATGCTTTTTAATTCATGTTTCATGGTGACCCTCCAGAATGAGGCCGGGACTTCGGTACCGGCCTCATTCTATTTCGCAAAAAACAACCAAAATGACACAATATCGTTAAATTTTCACAAGAAAATATTCGGGAAAAATTATATATATCTAAATAGCAAATACATAGCTATTATGGCATAGATAATGCTTTTTATTTTATGTTTCATGGTGACCCTCCGAACGGGGCTGGGACTAAGGTTCCGGCCCCGTTCGATTTATTAAATTGAATCAAAGCAGCAATTCCTGGCCTGACTCAATTGTCATTATGACAAATCACAAAGCCAATCATATCGTAATACAATGGTAATGAACATCTTATGAGAATGGCATTCACATTGCTTTTGAAATTGCCATCATAGTATGAAAAAATTACACCGAAAAATCACTCTTACTATATGACTGCCTGCATCAAAGCGGATTCAGGTGGGAATCATTATACACACCAAGGGCTTGTCTATTGATGCAGGAAAGTTCCGACAAAGTATTAGAATGGTATCAAGCATATAAAAGCGGTCTGTATGGCTACATATACAGTTTACTGGGAAACCGGAGTGACACGGAAGATGTCATACAGAGTTCATTTTCGGCTTTAGTATTGTTCGGTGAAAAGATACATGCAATCAGGAATCCGAAGGCCTATATTTTCCAGGTAGCTCGCAATGAAGCCATGCGGCTATTCAAGCAGCGCGGCACACCGGTTGTTTCGCTTGAACTGCTGCCGAATGATCCTTCCGACGGGAGGCGGCAGGACAAGCTGAAAGAAGCCAGGGACGCGATAGCGAATGCCCTTTCATTATTACCGTGTGAAGACCGGGAGATTATTGTTTTACATGTGTACGAACAGATGAGATTTCATGAAATTGCCGGAATAACCGGCATGTTCATGGCTAAAGTCGTAACCCGGTACTACCGCGGGTTACGGAGAATGAAAGCCTTTTTAGAGAACGAGTATGAAGACTAAACAACTGATAGCGCTGTTAAACCAGTATCATTTGCCGCAACCGGGAGAAGAGTGTGATACGAACGTAATCCGGGCGATTACGGGAGTCAGCGGATTAAGGGCACAACCGGTCCGGTCAGGCGGGAAACCGCTGATTCTCTCGCGATATCTTCCGATGTACGCGGCGGCCGCACTGTTGTGCATTGTCTGCCTGACAATGATGAGGGAACCATCAGGAAGCAGGCACACGATAGGTTTGGAGAGCCTGTCAAACATATACGGCCAATGCAACCGGAACAGTTCAAGCATGTATACAACCACAACCTGTGAACAGAATGACACAAGCACAGGGATGACCCGGAATGAATCAAAGTCACAAATATCGATGCGCGATGGAACGATCAGAATCAACACATGGGATACAATCAGGCGCTGAGAGAGGGAATGATTGACACCTGCAAGCACTTTTACTACAATATCATACTGTTATAACTATAGGTAAGGAGTTTTTACATGGGACAACTACAGAAACCGGAATTAGCAGTACCTGCTTTCAAGCAAAAATCAATATGGGATTGGTTTCATCCCGTCAACTGGCTTGCCGGATTTATAGCTTTCGGTGTTTCTCTGGCAACGTATGTATATACGCTGCAGCCGACCGTAGGGCTGGAAGACTCGGGCGAACTGATAACCGCGGCATATAAGCTGGGAGTACCGCATCCGCCGGGGTATCCGATGTGGACCTTGATGTCCAAGCTGTTCACATTCATCCCGATCGGCGACATAGCCTGGCGGGTAAATCTGCTTTCGGCGGTTTGCGGGGCCCTGGCGGCGGGCATGCTGGCACTGGTGCTGGCCAAGACGGGCGACATCTTTTTTCCGGACGAGGAATCGGAACTCGGTTCGCATCATCTGCTGCCGAT
>CAZCLS010000213.1:0-7062 GCA_964499565.1 uncultured bacterium | reverse complement strand
CGCAAGGATTTGCTGGCCGGCATTGGGGGCGGGGCGGTAAGAATATATCTAAACACAGGAACGAACAGCGAGCCGTTTTTTGACGGAGGGAGCGCGCTGAAAGCGGGATTACCCGGATATAAAGTAGATATAAACACGGGATCGCGGCCTACGCCGAGTGTGACAGACTGGAACAATGACGGCAAGAAAGATATAATCATGGGGAATTACGACGGCAAGGTATACATATTCATAAATGAGGGAACGGACACCGAACCGGATTTCAGGCAGGAAATGCTGGCGCGGGTCGGGACGGAAGTGTTAACCGTACCATCGGGCCGCAGCAGTCCGAGCGTATGCGATCTGAATAGAGACGGGAAAAAGGATTTGATATGTGGAAATACAAATGGAGAGTTGTTATATTATGAGAATACGAATACGGACAGCGCGGCAGTATTCAGAGAGTACGCGGTTTTGACAAGCAATGGAGAACCGATTGATCTGCCTGGAACGCCGCGCACGCGGCCGCAGGCCTGCGACTGGACGGGGGATTATATAACGGATATCGTGACGGGAGCTGGTGACGGGAAAATACATGTATATCCAGGCATACCGGAACCGGTGATACACCTGATGACGGCGGGAATTTTTTTGATATTCAGACAATTGATCAGAATCATAACAAACAGACAGGAATAACATGAAAAACCAGGCAATGTTGAAATGGGGAGTACTGGTACCGCTAGTAATAACCGGGTGCAGTACGATGCAGACGTTAATCGGAGTACAGGATCCGGAACTGTCGGTAAAAGATGTTACAATAGAGCGTATGACATTTGACAAGGCGGATCTGTTATTTAATCTCGAAGTATATAATCCCAACAGCATAAATGCAAAACTGTCGGGATTTGATTATGCCTTTTCGATAGACGAGACTAAGCTGGTAAACGGCACCCAGGAACAGGAAGTATATGTGCCGAAAAAGTCGACCAGTGCAATAACGGTACCGTTGACGCTATCCTACCGGGACATATATTCAACAATACAAAAGGTGGCGGACCAGGAGACGTTTGATTATACGATGCTGATAGGCATGCGGTTCGAGCTGCCGGTAATCGGCGACACGACGATACCGATAAGCTACCGGGGTACGATGCCGGTGGTTCATCTGCCGACATTTTCGGTCAATTCACTGACTGTGGACCGGATGAACATGAGCGGAGCGGACCTGTTGTTGAAGGTGGGGCTGAAAAATCCGAATGCATTCAGCATGGTATTGGATAATCTGCATTATACGTTTGCGGTAAACGACCAGAACTGGGCCAAAGGGATCATACGAGAGCCGATAAACATAAAAACCAAAGACAGCACATCACTGTCAATACCGGTAACACTGGATTTTCTATCAATGGGAAAAACGGTATACGAAGCGATAACAGACAGGAAGCCGTTGCGGTATGATTTCGACGGTGTTGGCGATGTAACATCATCACTTGACATAATGAAAAAGGCAACAATACCGCTGACAAAAACCGGAGAAATTAATCTAACACGCTGAAGAGGTTCAATGCTGAAACGATTCATAGCATATTATTATCCGCACCGGAAACTGTTAACACTTGATATGGGAACGGCATTTGTACGGGCGGGATTAACCGTGTGCGTGCCATTGCTGGTACGGCAAGTGTTGCAGACCTATTTACCGGAGAACAATCTGCCGATGTTGTGGATGGCGCTGGCAGGGGCGGGGGTATTGATAATAGGGATGAGCATAACATCATATATAAACACGAAATGGGGACATATACTCGGGACACGCATGGAAACGGACATGCGGGCGGATATATTCAGACATTTACAGAAGCTATCATTCACCTATTTTGACAACACGAAAACCGGGCATATCATGTCACGGATATCGAATGATCTCTTTACCATAGCGGAGGTAGCTCATCACGCGCCGGAAGATCTGTTCATATCAACGGTAATGATAACCGGCTCGTTTATCGTGATGTGCCTGATAAACCCGGTATTAGGGCTGCTTGCTCTGGCGCCGCTGCCGTTCATGGTAGGCTGGGGCGGATACTACCGGCTGAAGATGAAGCAGGGATTCCGGACGGTGCGGCTGCGGATAGCGGATATAAACAGCAATGTTGAGAATGCCATACAAGGCATACGGGAAGTAAAATCATATACGAACGAGCAATATGAGATTGGCAAATTTGCCGAAGTAAACACTAAATTCCGTTCAGCGAAGGAGTTTATGTACAGTGTCATGGCAGCATTTCATGCCGGCATGATGTTTTTATCAGAGATGTATTACCTGCTGATCATAGCAGCGGGGGTATTGCTGATCAGGTCGCATCACATCGGGATGCCCGACCTGGTAGCGGCGTTGATGTATATCAGGTTCATACTCGACCCGATCAAGCGGCTGGTGAACTTTATCGAACAATTCCAGCAGGGAGCGGCATCGTTTGAACGGTTTATAGAAGTAATGGATGTAGAGCCGGACATTAACGACCGGGAAGAGGCGCTGGCGGTAGCACGTTTCAGCGGCAGCATAGAAATGCAGAACATCTGGTTTAAGTACAGCACATCACAGGACTGGGTATTAAAGGATGTGAGCGTATCGGTAAAGCCGGGCAGGACGATTGCTCTGGTGGGAGAGTCCGGTGCGGGCAAAAGCACGCTGGCGACGCTGATTCCACGATTTTATGAAGTTCAGAAAGGAGCGATTCTGATAGACGGCTGCAATCTGATGGATTTACAGAAAAGATGTTTACGCGAGAATATCGGGTTAGTACAGCAGAATGTGTTTCTGTTTGACACGACAATTCGGGAGAATATCATGTTCGGCAATCAGGAGGCGACGGAAGATGAGTTGATACAGGCGGCGCGCAATGCCAATATCCTGTCGTTTATCGAATCGATGCCGGAGGGATTTGATTCATTAGTAGGAGAACAGGGGATAAAGCTGTCGGGCGGTCAGAAGCAGCGTATATCAATCGCGCGGGTATTTTTAAAGAATCCGCCCATCCTGATTTTTGATGAGGCGACATCATCACTTGATGCTGAATCGGAAAAACTGATCCGGCAGTCAATGGCGCTTCTATGCAAGGGGCGCACAACGATAATCATAGCACACCGGCTTTCGACGGTAAAAAATGCAGATTACACATATGTGCTGAAAAGCGGTGAGATAGTCGAGCATGGGCCGCATGAATCATTAATGAAACAGAATGGATATTATAACGCGCTGTATTCACAAAGCGCGGATGAAATAGATTGCGTGGTTCAGAAAGTAATATAGAAATCAGAGGAGAGGCATGAGTACGATACGGAACGCAAGCAGTCAGATATGGCACGCGATTATGTACGTGGGAATCGGACTGGGAGTTGCAGCATTGACAGTCTGGTTAAGCGGAAAGGAACCAGACTTTCTGGATGTAGCCTGGCACCGGGAAGTACTGATCCATTCATGTGCCGCGGCAGCGGTGATATATGTGCTGGCGACAATAGTGCAGCGGAACTGGTTCTGGGCAATAACAGCGGGGACAGGAATAGGAAGCGCGGTGTATATGATCCTGGAAGGCGTCAGGCCGAAAGGCTGGATATTCTGGCCGTTTATTGACAGTGCCATACAGGGTACGGAAGTTGAAACGATACTATGGTTGTATGGCAACTGCATACTGTTGATACTGATAAGCGGTGCCGCGCTGGTAAAAATACGATTATAAGAGACGCGGGGCAAGCTTGAAAGAATACAGGAATAGTAGTACAATAGTACAAAAAGAGATGGATTCATACAATTTCGAGGAAGATCAACCCGGGGAAGTGTTTGTGGAGAAAGTTCAGCAATCGACGGTAAACACACAAAATACATTTGCCCATACCAGCGCGCTGATTGAAAGTGTGAAGTGGGCATTATGTGATTTCCGGCATGAAATGGCGAACATGCTGAACGGGATAACGGTTACGATAGAATATCTGCATCAATTTGTAGCGCCCGGGATGGATGAAGAGACGGTGGGGATGATTGAAGCGTCTCTGCGGCAGCTTGAGATTGCGCGGGAAGTGATGGCTCCGCTCGAGAACTACGAGCGCCCTGGCACGATAGTAATGGAATCGGTTCCGGCCGAACCGTTGATAACAACGGTTTGCGGGCAGATTCAGCAGGAGGCGAACGGCGTTGCTTTTTTTCGCATTACTATAGAACCGGTGTCGCTGACCATACATACAAATGCCACTGTATTAGGTCAGGTATTGTATTTACTCGGCATCCACACATTACGCACGCTGAAAGGGATTAAAGGAACGGAGGTAACAGTAAGCGTGACAAATGAATCAGGAAACACCGTAATATGTTATGAGGACAACCGCTACAGCAAGCGGCGGGACGGAACGAATGCTGAAATATCGCAGGGCATAGTACAACGGGGGGACACGTTCGCGTTATTTCTGGCCAAGGCGCTTCTGGCGCGGATAGAAGGGGAATTAAAGATGGCAGAAACCGGAGCGGAGGGCGAGCGAATGACAATAATTCTTGCGGGGAACAAGCGGCATGAGTCCAAAACCACGATATAAGATTCTCGTTATTGATGATGACGAGCTTTTTTGTACAGCCATCAAAAAAATACTTGAAAAACAATATCCACAAGTTACTGTCGCGTATTCGGCGGCAGAAGGATTACGGTACTGCAGCCGGGAGAATTTTCATGTCGTATTACTGGACCAGCGGCTTCCGGACGGCTTGGGACACAAACTATGCAAAGAAATCCTGCAATATAATGACAAGACAAAGATAATATTAGTAACTGGAGCGCCGAGTTTTGAGAATGCGGTGGAAGCGTTCAGAAATGGAATATTCGATTATTTATCCAAACCGGTAGATTTCGAGCAGCTGGAAATACAGCTTCACCGGGCATTGCGCGCACACAAGCTGGAAACGATAGCGAATGTGCACGTGTATGAGACGGAGCAGAATAGCATAGAAAATGTGATGATCGGTGATTCAGGGCCGATGCTGAAGATCCGGCAGTTGATAGAGACAGCAGCCAAGACCAGTTCGACCGTTCTACTGACGGGCGAGACGGGAACGGGCAAGAATGTGATAGCCAAGAAGATACATACACTTGATGATCAGCTGGCGCCGTTTATCAGATCGAACTGCGGGGCATTGCCGGAGCATTTGATCGAAGCGGAACTGTTCGGGTATGAAAAAGGGTCATTCACCGGCGCGACGGCATCGCGCAGAGGGGCATTTGAATTAGCCGAGGGCGGGACAATATTCCTGGATGAAATAGCGACAATACCATTGCATTTGCAATCGACGCTGCTGGGAGTATTGGATGACAAGATGGTCAAGCGGCTGGGAGGGGAAAAGTTTAAAAACATCAATGTGCGTGTGATCGCGGCGACGAATGCGGATATCGAGCAGGCGGTGGCGAAGAAAGAGTTTCGGGGAGACTTGTTTCACCGGCTAAATGTCATCCGGATACATGTGCCGCCACTGCGGGAGCATAAAGAAGATATTCCGGAGCTGTTCAAATATTTTATTGAGTATGAACGCCGGCAGGAATATGCAATGCCTGACGGTGAACTGGAAGCATTAATGGATTATGACTGGCCTGGAAACATCCGCGAATTACGGAATATAGCGGAGCGTTCGGTATTTCTGTCAAAAGACGGAGTATTACGTCCGTCGGAAATACTGCATTCAACGAAGAAACAAATGGCATTGAATCATGTTGCTGAGAGCGAAGACGAGCAACCGATACAAACAATAGAAGATGTAGAAAAGAATTATATAAACAAAATATTCACAAAATATTCCAAAAATTACACCCACACAGCCCAGGCGCTGGGCATTTCCCTGTCTACACTGCGGCGAAAGATCAAAGGATACGGCGTAGAATAGCCGATTCAGAATCAGCCGACTGTTTCATTCTGATACAGCAAAATAAACATTCCCATCAAATTCAAACATCACAAAAAAGCATAATATCCGTTAAGAAAGGAAGATAGTATATCTGGCACAAAGGATGTATACAAATATCGGTTTAATGCCCTTTAGCCATGCAGCATTGTGGACACGTTTCTAACGTTCCCATGCAAAAGTTGTAGTTTGTGAAGTAGCAGAACTATCGTAATGCATACGAAAGTGACTGAATGCGAAGTTATGCAATAACAGCGTGGGAGTATTATATAAAGATTGTTGCATAGTAATACAGCCATGAGCATACCTGAAGCGGAGAAAGGTTATGAAGTCTACACTAAAGTATACGATTACAGCGCTGGTGATTAACATAGCGTTAATTTCCGGTACACTTAGTGCGATAGAGAAGGAACAGGTAACCGTTCGGCCGTTATATGGTGGTTACTGGCGAGTGATCAATAATGATACGGCCGATGGAGTGTCAGTAGACTGGCGCGACAATACTGGTGGAGAACAGGGAACGGCTCAACTCCAACCTTTGGCGGGAGCAGTCATAATGCCGCAAACTGCTGTTCAATCACTTGAGATTACAGCAGACGAGCGCGTGCTTGCCGCCAGTCTGGCCAGTTCGTATCCGCCGCCTGTACAGGTATATTATGTACCCATGCCGGCGGATCAGATTAAGACGGCATTTTCTGCCCTTACTAGTATAGGCAACAACCTGATTAATATTATATCGGTTGTGCCAAACTCCCAGAACACGATTATTTACTATGACAACTGGGAAGACGGCTTTGAAACAGACATAGCCAATCCGGTCCAGGCCACGACTGAGATATGGGGGGACAATGATGCCGGCAATGGCATACCGCCCGGGTTTGCGAGTGATATAATCGGGCCGGGCGATGTTATTACATTACGCAACACGGTAACTGTTCCGCGGAACAGCTCTGTTATCCGTTACGATGGCGGCGATAAAATTGCTTCGAGCAAAGCGATAGCGGTATCGTTTTCGTGTTGGCCGAGTGATATTGGCCCCATGTTGGCGGACGGAGTGGAAGTATATGATACAACAAGCTATGGCACCAATTTTTACGCACCGGTCGGAAACAACATAGGCAGTTACCTGTTTAATTATTCTTCAG
>CAZCLS010000212.1:0-7080 GCA_964499565.1 uncultured bacterium | reverse complement strand
GGTATTAGTGTACAATCATCGTAGCGTTACGAAGCGATAATCAACTATATGGAATTGTGCTTATGCCTGTTACTCTGAAAGATATAGCCAAACATACGGGACTGTCGGTCAGTTCGGTATCAAACATCCTTTCCGGGAATGACCCGCGCTACAATGAAAAGACACGTGAGCGTGTGCTTAAAGCCGCCAGTGCCCTTGATTATCATCCGCATCGCGCGGCCCGGATAATGCAAGGCCGGGATTCGCAGGTGTTAGGGGTATTGGTGCCGGATTTATCCTATTCATATTTCCCTGAAATAATCAAAGGCATAGAGACCGTAGCGGACGAGGGGGGCTACCAGGTACTGTTGGGACAGACCCATTATAACCCGCAGGAACTGTTACGTAAGCTGGCGTTACTGCGCGAGCACAGTGTCGACGGACTGATCTTGTTTCCGATACCGTTTTCACGCGATCCGGATGTGACAAAGAGGATGAAGGACCTGCCATTTCCGGTAGTGTGTGTTGATTCGCGCATGGCAGGCATGCGTTATGATTATGTAGGAACAGATGATTACACAGGTTCATTCGAGGCGACCCATTTTCTCACGAGCCAGGGGCATACCCGCATTGTCTGTGTAGGATTCGGAGATGAATCACCGATACAGACGGCCCGCTACAAAGGCTATGCTGACGCGTTAGCCACGGCTGATATACCTGTTGACCAGGAGCTGGTTGTACCGGGACCGTGGGAAATTGACGCGCCGGCTGGTACGTTGTTAAAACTGTTCCGCGCCGGTAACAGGCCCACGGCTATATTCGCGATGAGTGATCTGATGGCGGTATGGGCCTGTCTGCGGCTGAAGGAAGCCGGGATGCACATACCCGGGAATGTTTCGGTAATCGGTTTTGGCGGGTTGCATGAAGGCAAATGGTTTGATCCGCCGCTGTCTACCATGACACAGAAGATGGAGGAAATGGGCCGGCAGGCAGTTTCGCTGATCCTGAAACGGATAATCAATCCGAAAGAAGCTGTGCGGGAAATTCTGCTTGAGCCGAAACTGACAATCAGGTCCAGCTGCGCACCTGCGCGGAGAAATGTGTGAGATACAGTATTCATATGACCTGATACCCGAGCTGGGCTTTGCGGCAGCGGGTATTGCAGTTGGTATCGCATTTGTTCGAATGAATCGCCGCCGGCGAACGTAGCGAAAAAAACATGACGGTAACGATACCGTCTCAAAAAATGGTGAATAATGTATCGAACGCAGTTGACAGGCATACTGTTTTTTTTCATGCTTACCGGCATTGGACCAGTTGCAGCGGATATCACTATTGGTCAAGGGCCTGTGCGGGGTACACTGTTTGGGGAAAACACGTATTACGAAGAACTGATGGACTGGAACGGAAATGACTTGCGCGGCCTGGATCCACAGGATGACGCTCTGGATGTCGCGCCGGGTGACGGGTTGTACTGGTCGCGCGATATCATCGCGGCGTATTCCCGGCTCGAAAATGGAAATCTGTATTTCCGGGCTGACCTATTCAACTTGGCCTTCGGAGCCGAAAACGGCGGATTGGATCTGTATTGCCTTATCGATTGCGCGCCGGGAGGGAATGCAGCATCATATCCCGATTCAATTCCCGGAACTCCCGCGCTGCAGTGGAATATAGCTGTCTGTGTGTATGACGCGGCGGGCAATGCGACGCTGAAAACATCTGATGGTAACGACTTGGGACGCGGACACTATCTGGGAGAATATTTCCGGGCCGACCTGGATGGCATAGAATTCGGAATCACGACGCAGGCCCTGGCCGCTGCGGGGTGGGATGACAGCCGGGATATTGTGTTTGAGATGATAACAGCAAAAGATTTTGTGCAGCAGAGAGCAGACAGCACGGGTATGCTTGACAGCGGCATAACCGATTCACGTCGGGCGAAGTACGCGGCCGTTTTTCATGCTAATCAGTCGCTCAATAAAGTCGAATGGATAAGCACTCATATTCATGATGAAAACATATCCGGAGAGCTGGACACCGGTTTCCGGCGCGCGCTGGAGACGGCGGAACTGTTTAATTTTCCAGGCAACTACCATCTCAGCGGAACGCTGCTGGCGGCGATAAACTGGGCAGTTAGCAATAAAAGCACTTCTGAAAAACAACTCCAGGACGGTCCCTCCTTTCTTGCATACCTTCAGAACTTTGTAGATGAGGACCAGCAGGACGGCAAACCCGGCGCGCTGATCGGCGGTGTGTTCGCGGAACAGATCATGCCCTATTTTGAAGGGGAATGCAATGCTGTCACGATCAATCTGTTTACAGAAATCATGAGTAATTATTTCAGGTTGTCACCGGATGATGTGAATGTTATGCACGTGCCGGAACGTGTTATCCGCAGCACAACAACCGGATGCGCCCCTCTGGACGGCAGGACATTTGAGGAGATCGCGGATAGTGAGTATTCGGCCATCTATCTTGATGAAGTCGATCATCTGCATTCCTGGTTTTATCCCGAAGAAACACCCTGGGCCGGATTCAAAGCGGGAGAAAGCGGCATAGATTACAGTATCGGCGAACAGCCCTATCAGCATAAGATTCATAAAATTAACGGCGTGTATTGTTTTATGATAAACGACCGTGAAGACAATTCGAAGTTCTGGGTCCAGGATGACGGATTGCGTTACGACACGCGCTACACACTGCTGCGGAAAGCAATAGGTACTGACCAGGCGCAGATCACGGTAGTATTTGACGACTGGGAAGCGTACGCCGGCCGTTCTTTTACTGATAATTCCGGCACTGATAATTACATACTGTGGAACAAAACCGCGCGCTGGATAGCCAATCATCCCTGGATCCGGATTGTGACGTTGAAGTACGCGTTGCAGACAGCACTGGCCGATGAATCAGCCTGGGTGATTGACCACGGGTATGTCACAAATAAAGAGCCGTCGACTTATGAATGGCTGCGCCACGCCTGTAAAGACCATGTCGATAATACTAAACAGAGTTATGACAACTGGTATTATGGTACGAGCTTTAATGGTGGGGAAGAGGATTTTTACAGCATAGTGCCGAAGCTGATGGGCGCGTCTCCCCTGGCCAGTGGATTGAAACACGGCGACCTGAACACCTCCAACTCGCTGATGGACCTAACATGGCAGGCTGTTCAAACCATGCCGTCCGGTCGGTTGAAAAAACTGGCACAGTATAGTTATGTCGCGATGATCTATGAAACCGCCTGGCATGACGAAGACGCATCCGCTTATCAGGGCAGCGGCTATAAACCGCCCTGGCCGGCAGACGACACCAGCTATGACGCTGTCAGCGGCTGGGCCCTGCGCCTGCAGAACCATGTCCGTGACGCCGGTGTTATTGCCGCCGCGGGACACTGGGTGACCAACGTGCTGCAGGCCGGGTTCGGAACAAATACCGTCGCCTTCGCGCGCGACCTGGATTGGGATGGGGAGGATGAATATGTGATTGCCAATAATCTGCTGTTTGCCTGCTTTGAACGCTATGGCGGCAGGTTGATCAAAGCGTTCGCTATTGATTGGTGTCCGGATGTGCAGCGCTTTGATGCGCGTGAAATAATAGGTTCTCCCGTAAGTAATCCCAGCGAAGCGACCGAAGCGGAACGGGAACACAGCGAGTCTACGTTCAACCGATGCTCGGGGTTCCGTGATGCCGGCCAGGTTGATACGGTTTACCAGGTGGCATCAGTTCCAAACGGGTTTTCATTTTCAGCGGGCGGTGTGACAAAAACAATCACACTCGCGCCGGGCCGGGACATACTCGACGCGGAATATTCGTCCGCTGGAGCGTTGACAGTCCGGTTCGGATTGGCAGCGAATAATCTCGACCTGCTCATGCGCGGGCAACACCCATTGGCTGTCGACAGCGGCAGTGGCTATTACGGCTTGGTTAACACGAATGCCGGGGGCAGCGTGTATGTCAGCTGGAACACGGGAATGACATTAGTATCGAATCCTGCCGGCGCGGGATATCGCAACCGTAATCTGCCTTTAACTGAACAATTGGAGTTGACCGGTTCTTCACCCTGCCTGTTGCGTCTTGGAGCCGGCAGGGATGATGACGGTATACCCGATTCGTATGAACGAGCCAATGGGCTTGATCCGGGCCGGCGGGACGATGAGGCCGCGCGTCTGACGTACCTGACAAATTCCGGAACGATCGTGCCGGAGCCGTCAGGGTTTTTTTCGTGGCTGGTATACTGGGTGTATCGCCGCTGGAAATAATTGACCTGAAACCAAGAGTGGTTTATACTATAACTAAGTAAAGCAGGGATAACAGTTTTATGTCCGATAGACACGACATCCGATATTTGTTGCTCTTAGCAGCGTTGATAACGCTGCGCTGCGCGGCTCTGTCTGTCACTGCTCCCAGCCCGTATGCCAATCATTTCGGCACGTATGTAACACCCACCAGCACATCATTCCGTGTCTGGGGGCCGGAATGTTCCAACATCTATATTTTCGGCACGTTCAACAACTGGAATCAATCCAGTCATGCGCTTGCGCCCGATACCAATTTCCCGGCTCAGTTCGGTTCTGATTACTGGTCGATCGCATTCGACCAGGTGCTGACCGGCGAGCTTTACAAATATGTTATTTTTAATGATGCCGGCGGAAAAGTCTACCGGCTCGATCCCTGGACGCGGGATATGGACTGGCAGAGTTCGGCCTCGAGAGTTATCGATCCCGGATCTGACTGGGTGCCGTTCACGCCGCCTGCCTATAATGAAACTGTCCTGTACCAGCTGCATGTGGGGGCATTCAATACCGACTTCGACGGCGTGGCTGAAAAGGCGGCATACCTGAAGCATTTAGGGATCAACGCCGTGCAGCTTCTGCCGTCCGCCGAGTTCGGCGGCGAACGGTCGTGGGGCTACAACCCCGAGGGATATTACGCGCCTGAAAGCGCTTACGGCGGGTACGCGGGCTGGAAACGGATGGTGAATGTTTTGCATTCAAACGGTATAGCCGTGCTGAATGATGTTGTGTACAATCATTGCTCCGGCGGCGATTTTCTGTGGCAATGGAATGGTAAGACAGAAGGAACATTTACCGACCCGAAATTCGGTAAAACCGGGCAGCAGGGCGGAATTTACTATTACACTCGCTATCCCGATAATTTCTGGGCGACCTACTGGGGGTTGAACAGACCCAATTACAGTGAAACGGCAGTGCGCTGGTTCCTGCGAAATAATGTGCTGCACTGGATCGGTGAACTGCATGCCGACGGGTTGCGGTTGGATTCAACGATAACGATCCGGCACATTCACTGGGACAAGCTGGAATTTATTCCTGACGGCGATTCGCTGCTGAAATGGATGAATGAATCCAAACATGCCGATCAGCCTGCCAAGATCATGATTGCCGAGGACACCCAGAACGACGACTGGATTACAACGTTGCCGTGGGATTCGGGCGGTAATGGTGTGGGGTTCGATTCACAGTGGCACAATCCCGGCGTCCATGCCCTGCGGGCCCAGATGAAGGTTGTCAATGACAGCGACCGTGACATGTATACGATCCGCGACCAGATTCAGTGGGAGAACAACGGCCGTGACACTGCCCTGGTAAAATATATCAGCAATCATGATGAAAACGCCAATGGAAAATCACGCTTGAATGTAGAAATAGACTGGCCCGCCGGCACCAGTTACTGGGCTAAAAAGAAAACCGTTCTGGGCTCGGGTATTGTGCTTACCGCGGTCGGTATACCAATGATCTTTTTCGGTGATGAAATCCTGATGGATAAATGGTTCAGCGATGACATTCCCCTGGACTGGACCCGCCTGAATACTTGGGGCGGTATTGCCGAATGCTACCGCGGAATGATTCTTTCGCGGTTGAACGCCTTCGGAACAACCAAAGGTCTGACCGGTGCCGGTAACTATGTTTTTCATGTCAATAACGGCTGGGCCGGCGGCGGAGAAAACCACAAGGTGATTGCTTTTACCCGCTATGACGCCGGAGGCGGTGCGGACGATATGCTGGTCATCCTGAATTGCTGTAATACCGCCTTCCCCGATTACGACCTGCATGCTGAAACATATTCATTTCTGAACTGGAACTGGTACCTGCAGTACACATCCAACCGCAAATGTTACGATCCCGGCTGGGGCGGCAGCGGTCCTGCTGACGAAGCGAAACATATGGTTAATGACGGCCATTTTGCCCTCGGTCCGTATTCGGTCAATATTTATGGACTGGCACCGTTGCCGTCGCCGACCGCGGACTTCGTGGTTGAAAATACCAATGGCGTCGTTCCACGCCTGGTGCGGTTGTATAATCGCAGCACCAGCCTGCCGCGCTGGTTCGACTGGCAGATCAGCGGCCCGGTAGTGACCAATATCTCTCCGACTCCCAATCCGACATTGCTTGTGCGTGAACCGGGAATGTATGATCTGTCCCTGACGGCTATCGTACAACAGGATGGTGACACAGCTGTGTCTAATACACTGACAAAAAGCAGTGCACTGTCATTTGCTCCCGGCAGCTGGGTGAATGGCGCCGGTATACCGGCAGATGTACCGTCTGCTTTCCAGGGGCCGCTGGCAATGAGTGTTCAGGATACGTCCTCAGACGGTTCGGATTGGGATGCCCTGGCTGCCGTGCGGGTCTATACCAATGATTCCCGTGATATTCATATCAGTGTCTCCGGTTCCATAAGCAAAGACAGCGCTGTCGTGCTGCTGCTTGATACTAACGCCGGCACCGGAACAAATGTTCTGCCCCTGCGCGGCAGCTGCACGGAAGTCGTTCGTAACATGGCGGGTATGACATTTGACACCGAGTTTACTCCTGACCGGGCCTTCGTATGCAAACCGTCGCCGGCGGCGAATCCAAATCTGGCCTGGCTGGACTACAGTGACATCAGCAACAACCGTAACGAATATATCGGACAGCTGACCGGATTTGCCGGGGGTGCCAGTGTACTCAGCAATGGACAATGGCAGGCTGGACTCTTCAATGCCCTGCCGGCCGGGAACATTACCGGGAGCGCGGCGCAATCTTACGAATTCGGTCTTGAAATCGTCGCGCCTGCTGCCGCCTGGGGTGTGTATGCCACGAA
>CAZCLS010000211.1:0-7080 GCA_964499565.1 uncultured bacterium | reverse complement strand
AGAAGGGAACAGTTTTCGGATGGCAGGTGATTCAGGCCGCAGCGCAGGGATGACAGCATACCATGGTCGGGCCGGGGATTTTCAACCCAGGAGACCGGCAGGGCGGAATGGGCCTTCCGGACAGCAGAGGAATGGTAGCCGGTAACAATGATGATATCAGTAATCCCGGCGGCCAGGCAGTTATGGCAAATAGTTTCGAGAAAAGAACACGTCCCCCATTGCAGGAGCGCTTTGGGAGAGCCCATACGTTGGGACTTACCGGCGGCGAGAATTAAAGCGGCCAGGGTAGATTGAGAAGAAGAGTTCTGCATGAAAACCGGACGGGATCAGGATTTTTCGTTGACCTGCTGCGGCTGGACATCCTCTTGATCCTGGGGCGGTTTGGGCACGACATCGAAGGACAGCGTGTCATTACCGGCACGAACGGTAACATCAGAGTGCTCGGGAATTTCGCGGCGCAAAATAGCTTCGGACATGGCATCTTCGAGATATTGTTCAATAGCGCGGCGGACCGGGCGGGCGCCATACTGTTCATCGTAGCCCTTGTTAAAGAGGAACTCCTTGGCTTCAGGGGTAAGGATAACAGAGATATTGCGTTCAGCCAGGCGCTTGAGCACAAAATTCATTTCAAGGTCAATGATGTTCATAATCTCATCTTTATTAAGATTGCTGAACACGACAATATCGTCAACCCGGTTCAAGAATTCAGGTTTGAAGGTTTTTTTAAGAGCCTCAAGCAGTTTGTCCTTCATGTTCTGATAGGACTGGTCCTGCGATGTAGTTCCGAAGCCGAGGGTGCCTTGTTTTTTAAGCAGTTCGGCGCCCACGTTAGAGGTCATGATAATAACCGTATTACGAAAATCGACGGTACGGCCCAAGCCATCGGTCAATTTACCTTCATCAAGGACCTGCAGAAGCATATGCAGAACATCGGGATGCGCCTTTTCAATTTCGTCGAAGAGGACAACGGAATAGGGCCTGCGGCGGATACGTTCTGAGAGCTGGCCGCCTTCCTCGTATCCGACATAGCCGGGAGGTGAACCGATAAAGCGGGAGGTGGAAAATTTTTCCATATACTCACTCATATCGACGGTAACGAGGGCATCGGTATCATCAAACATGAATTCGGCCAGGGCCTTGGCCAGAAGGGTTTTTCCGACGCCGGTAGGGCCGAGAAAGACAAACGAACCGATCGGGCGGCGCGGGTCTTTAAGGTTCGCGCGCGAGCGGCGCAGGGAGCGGGAAATAGCCGAGATAGCCTCATGCTGGCCGATCACCCGTTTATGCAGTTCGTCTTCCATGCGCAGGAGTTTCTGGGCTTCACCTTCCTCTAACCGGCTGGTGGGGATGCCTACCCATTTCGACAGAACTTCGGCCATCTGGTCGACATCAATCGTAATCCATTCCTTATCGGCCTGGGTTTTTTTAAGGGCTTCGATTTTGGCGCGGATTTCCCGTTCCGAATTACGCAATCTGGCAGCATCCTCATAGCGCTGGTCTTCGACAGCGGTTTTTTTCTGTTCGGCAACGGAATCGAGTTCAGTTTCCAGGCTTTCAATTTCGGGTGATTTCTGGCGTTTGCGCAAATGCACCCGGGCGCCGGCTTCGTCCATGACGTCAATAGCTTTATCAGGCAGATGGCGGCCGGTGACATAGCGGTGGCTGAGTTTCACAGCGGCTTCAAGCGCCACGTCGGTATAGCGGACATGATGAAATTCTTCGTAACGCCGGCGCAGGCCTTTAAGAATAGCCAGGGTTTCATCAATACTGGGAGGATCGATAAGAATAGTCTGGAAGCGGCGTTCAAGGGCGGCGTCCTTTTCAATATATTTGCGATATTCGTCCATCGTCGTGGCGCCGATGCACTGGAGTTCACCACGGGACAGGGCCGGTTTAATGATATTGGAGGCGTCATTAGAGCCCTGGGCCGCGCCGGCGCCGACGAGGGTATGCATTTCATCGATAAAGACAATAATATTGCCGGAGCGTTTAATTTCGTTCATAACGGCTTTGATCCGTTCTTCGAACTGGCCGCGATAGACAGTGCCGGCAACCATCAAAGCGATATCGATAGCGACAACACGTTTGTTCGCGAGCAGGTCGGGCACATCACCGGCGGCGATTTTCTGGGCCAGGCCTTCAACGATGGCGGTTTTGCCGACGCCGGCATCACCGATCAGGACGGGATTATTTTTCTGCCGGCGGCAGAGAATCTGGGTAACGCGTTCGATTTCGTCTTCGCGGCCGATAATTGGGTCGAGTTTATTATCACGGGCCGCTTTCGTCAGGTCGTGGCTGAACGCGTCGAGGGAAGGAGTTTCACCTTTTCCGGCGTTTTTCTGCTGCGGGTCCTGGATTTGGCCCGGACCGCCTTCAGAAGCGGGGCCGGAGGGAATATCCAGGGCGTTCAATTCTTCCTGCACCAGGCGGCGGGCTTCATCGAGGGAAACCCCCATGGATGAGAGGATCCGGGTAGCCACACCGTCCTGCTCATGCAGCAGGCCCAGCAGAATATGTTCCGTGCCGACATAGGAATGGCTCATAGCCTGGGCTTCCTTGATGGCATAGCGGATAACATTATTGGCCTTGGGAGTAAAGGGCGGGTCGCCGACGACCTTGGTATCAGGGCCGAAGCCGACCGTATTTTCTATTTCGCTGCGAACGACGCCGGGATCAACGCCAAGTTTCTGAAGCACGTTAACCGCTATGCCTTCATTCAAATCTATCAGGCCCAGCAGAATGTGCTCGGTACCGACATAATGATGATTATAGCGTCCGGCTTCTTTTTTAGCATTGACAATAATCTGACCCGCTCGCGGGGTAAAGTTGCTCTGCATTGTACTATATCAGTCGGAGTTAAAACAGAGGGAAAAGCCGTCTGTCAGGAAACATCAGTAAGCACGCGTTTCCAGCGCCGGATTTCACGCGAGACCATCGCGGGCTGGGTGCTGCCGGAGCTGCTTTTGGCCTGCACGGAGGCCCCGGCACTGTCGCGCTGTAAAATTTCTTCGTCGAACGAAGTGGAAATGGCCTTCAAATCAGCTAAAGGCAGCTGACAGATGCCGCAGCCTTTTTTGACTGCCAGGGCAACCGCGCGACCGACCAGTTCATGAGCTTCGCGGAAAGGGATGCCTTTCTGAACCAGGTAATCGGTCCAATCGGTTGCAAACAGGAAATCATCCTGGACCGCCGCGGACAGGGCATCGGCATTAAAAGAAACCGAAGGAATCAGGGCCGCCATAAGCTGGAGACTGAGGGAGATCGTGTGAGCGCTGTCGAAGACAGGTTCTTTATCTTCCTGCAGGTCGCGGTTATACGTCATCGGCAGTCCTTTCATGACGGTCAGGAGGGTAACAAGGTTACCATACAGGCGGCCGCATTTACCACGGATAAGCTCGAGCACATCCGGATTCTTCTTATTCGGCATCAGCGAGCTGCCGGTGCAGAACGCATCCGAAATATCGACAAACCTGAACGGCTGGGAAACCCACAGGATCAGGTCTTCAGACAGGCGTGAAAGGTGCATGCCGATAATTGCGGCGCTGGACAGAAACTCTAACAAATAATCGCGGTCTGCCACAGCGTCCATACTATTGCGGGAGACACCGTCAAATCCAAGTTCGGAAGCTACGAAAGAACGATCAAGCGGGAAACCGCTGCCGGCCAGTGCGGCTGAGCCGAGGGGCAGCACGTTAACCCGCTTGTATTGATCGGCAATGCGTTGTTTGTCACGGTCTAACGCTTCAACATATGAGAGCAAGTGATGTGCCACGAGGACCGGCATAGCATACTGAAGATGGGTAAAGCCCGGCATGACAAGATGTTGGCAGGATTCAGCGTGCGAGACCAGGGCTGATTGGAGTGCGCATAGTTGTCCCGTAGTCTGTGTCAGAATGTCCCGCAGATACAGACGTTCGTCCAGCGCCACCTGGTCGTTGCGGCTGCGGCCGGTGTGGAGTTTACCGGCAACCTGACCGATTCGGTTTCTGAGTTCGGTTTCGATATTCATATGAATATCTTCATGTTCGCGCCGGAAGGAGAACTCATCGGCTTTGATATCGCGCTCGATGGAGTGCAGACCGGTAATGATGGAACGGGCTTCAGCTTTTGTGAGCAGGCCGATATGAGCTAACATGCGGGCATGAGCACAGGAACCGGTAATATCATAGAGAGCCAGCCGGCAATCAAAGGAAATCGACTCGGTGAACTGTTCTACCAAGGGGTGGGGACTGGAGGAAAAGCGACCGTCCCACAACTTACGCGTTTTTTTTGCCACGATTCGTCTTTATGTACGGATTATTACGAGAGGTATCGTTATCTTGATAGTGTTATAGTACCAAAAGCAGCGCCTTTTTTCAATCTTTGACAATTCTTTATCCAGGTAGTATACTAGTACAGGGTTTTCGCTTCCAATCCTTTGATTCAAGGAGGGCGCTATGAAATCAGCATATGTATTACCGGACCGAGCAGGCAGGAGGCACGTATGAAGAACGTCCTTTTCGCATGCATCTCAGTCTGTATAATTGCTCACCTGTGTTATGCCGTTCCAAAGGGGTATATTACGTATATTATTCTGAAAGCTTCGTTTGAAGCATTAGAATTACAGGCGGAAAACGGTACACCGCAGTTGGTCCGATTATCAGGAGAATATATTTCAGGAGTTGACGCGGCACCGTTTCTGGGCAATAAACAGGTCATATATGAAGCTGGATCCCAGAAACAGAAGAATGGCATTAAAATCCTTGGCCGGACGGGTGATGTGGTAATGGTGGTATCTGCCGCGGATGTGACCGATCCGCGAGACCCGGGTATCTCGTTTGATGGAACGCGCATAGTGTATGTTTCACGAAACGCCGGCACATCCGATGAGGATATTCTGCATGTGGCGCGGGTAACGGGAGAAGATGATGCAATCATCTATACAACTCCTCCGGGAAAAGACAGTGACATTTACCGTCCGAGATTTACTCCTGATGGCAGTTCTCTGGTATTTGATCTCTATGATTTGAATGAAGGGTACCATGCACTCTACCGGATTCCGGTCACTGGCGGTGTTCCTCAAAAGCTGGAAGGATTACCGTATAATTCTCAAGAGCCTGCTCTTTCACCTGACGGTACATGGCTGGCATTCACGATAAAAAGCAATAATGCGTATTATGTATTCATTGCTCATGCCGATGGCACCAATCCGCGGCAGGTAAATCTCGGGGGTGATTATGCACGCTACCCGGCCTTTTCCCCCGACAGCGTGTATTTTGCAGTATTTACACAAAACGGTATCAACATCGTCAATACTAAAACTTTCGCTGTAGCCCGCAGAGTTAATTTTAACCATTCCGGGGGTTACGGTCTTTGCTGGCATCTGGGCGCCAGTAAATCTGCCGGGGAGATTGCCAAACTGAAAATTTCACGGAAAAGCGTATCGATCAAAACTCAGCAACTGCTGCCACCGGCACTACCGTCATATGGCCTGACGCTTGTGGACGGGGTTGCTCTTCCTTTTGACGATCCGGCATTGTGGATCAATAAAAAAGATAAGAAAATCATGTATAATAACAAAGCACTAAAACAGAAGGCAACCATAGGTGTTAAGAACGGCAAAGGATCTGTTTCGGCCAAAAAGCTGCAGCTGGTCGAAGGGACAGATTATCACCCGGAAAGAACAGTACCGGTTGGGATTAATATGGGAGATGTCAGCATCGTTGAAATCATACCACTTGACTCCAAGGGACGGTACACGGCGCCGAAATGATGCAGCTGGCATCGAACATCTGAAAGAATCATTATAAAACCAGGAGGAAACCATGAACGCAACCTATTATGTAACGGCCCTGATGTGTCTGAGCCATGTATTATTGAGCATGGCGGAGCCCGGCGGTGAGCTGAGCTTCAGCATTAAACAATCAGGCGGAACGGTTTTCCAGGTGCAGGAAATGAATCTGACGGGAGGAATGCCGCGCGTAATTCTGGAAAATACGTGTCAGTTCGGAGGCATAGACGCGCCGCCGTGGCTGGGAGACCCGGCGGTAGTATGCGATTATGGCTCAGGCGTCTGCTGCTCGGGAATCCGGCTGTTTGGAAATTACGGCATGACCGGGGTCGTTATTGATTGCAATAGCGTTACCAATCCGCGCGACCCGGGATACTCATTTAACGGTGAGATGCTGGCGTTTGTGGCGCGCGACGCGGGACCATCCGGTGCGGACATTCTGCACCTGATTACGCCCGGTGGTATGAATCACACGACGATTCACCAGAGCGGTAGTAATACCGATATTCGCCGGCCGCGATTCACCCCGGACGGGAACTATCTGATGTTTCAATCGGTCAGCACTACAACGAGCCAGGGAGATATCACGATGATATCAGTAACCGGGGGACCGACGTGGAAGGTAAGTAATCTGCCGGAGGACGGACAGCATCCGGCTGTATCGCCGGACGGGCGTTTGCGGGCCTGTGTGGGTGAGGTGGGCGGAACGATGACGTTGTTCATCGCCGGCACGGACGGGTCAGCGTCCTGGCAGGTAAACCTGGGTGGTGAATACGCCCTGTACCCGGCTTTTTCACCCGACAGCCGCTATATCGCTGTGATTTCGGATAACGGCATCAATATTATTGAACTGGTAACCAATACCGTTATCAGACACCTGCCCGTTGATTATGATATACCATATGGCTTGTGCTGGCATTCAGGCGCGCTGCCGGCGGACGGGGCGATTACGAAAATGAAGATTAACGACAAGGGACTTATGATAAAAACGGTTGGCGTGGTGCCGATGAGCGGGCCGACATACGGAGCGATTCAGATCGATTCATTGTTGTTTCCGCTTGATTCTGCGGCGGCCTGGCAGGACAAGAAAGGGAAAAAGTTCATGTATAATGACAAAATACTGAAGCGCAAAGCCACGGCAGTCGTTAAAAATGAAAAAGGCGGGGTCTCGGCCAAAAAGTTGTCATTGGTGAACGGCGTGGATTATCATACCGGCACGAATGTGACGGTCATGATAAACATGGGCGGCATAACGCTGGTGCGAACAATTCCACTGGATGAAAAGGGAAAGTACAAACGGCCGAAATAGC
>CAZCLS010000210.1:0-7126 GCA_964499565.1 uncultured bacterium | reverse complement strand
ACATCCTGAGCAATACCATGCTGCCACGCCAAGATATAATTGGCATTTCAACCTTATTTTGCGCTGCAGTCCTAATGTCAGTACTGTCAGTGCACTGTATGCTAAAGCGTTAATCAGTACTCTCACAAACGAACCGGCAAGCAGAATAAGGCGCGCCACAGTGCCGTAGTGCGTTTGAAAATATATCAGCCGTGACCGGTGAAATTCAATCCGGGCTTTTATCGGCGCTTTATTTGCCGCCCGACCCTGCAGGTGAGTCAGGCTGATGCCGGGAAAATGCAGGACCTGCTTGCCCGCCTGACGTATCCGGCAGCACCAGTCTGTTTCCTCCAGGTAAAAGAAATAGCGCTCATCCAGCATCCCAACCGTTTCAACCGTGGTTCGCGGCACTAACATGGCTGCACCGATGATGCTCTCTACTTCTATCACGCCGGGTGCTGATTCGGGTATCGCATGCAACCGCCGCCACAAGCTGCGGTTGATCAGCTCGCTCGCTAATGTTGGAAAAGGATAATAGGATGTCTGAGCCGTTCCGTCCTCGCGCACTAACGCCATGCCTGCTATACCAGCTTCGGGATGCTGCCCGGCTAATTTCAGCATCTGTCCGACACTGCCGGGCGGCAGGATGATATCCGTATTTAATAACAGATACCAGGGTGATATCGCATACGAGAATACCCGGTTGAACGCCGCCGCAAAACCGCTGTTGCGCGGTAAGGCAATCAGTTCCGCTTCCGGTGCCGCGGCCCGGATGCGGTCCAGTGAATCATCTGTCGACCCGTTGTCGATGACGATTACCCTTACTTCTACCCCTTCAACTGCCGCGGGTACGCTGCGCAGTGCCTGCAATAGTTCATCCGAGGTATTATAATTTAGAAATGCCAGTGTTACTTCAGCCGCCATACTCATCGCTCATGTTCATTTAAATCACTAGCGTACCCAATTACATCGATTATGTCAAACCTTGACAATTCGGTGCCTGGCACCGAATTATCAGTTTTTTGTTCGTTCGATATTGAAATTAAATACGCGTGCGTCTATTGCGGATTTGAAGTTCGTCTGCCCGGCACGCTCGCTACCAAAAACAGCCATACGATTATTCCGATAAACAGAAATAATCCCAGCCAGTCAAATCCCGGGAAGACCGGCCACCAGTCTTTTTTGCCTGAAATAAATATTGGTATCGCAACCAATATTCCCGTCAGCGCTTCTCCGGTAATCAAACCCGATGCAAACAGCAGTCCGCGCCTTAAGACCGTTTCCGACGCTCCCGTTTTCTTTGCTATCTCCGCTACCATGCCGCCAATGAATATCGGTACCGATAAGGTTACCGGCAAATATATCCCAACCGCCACGGCCAGGATATGCAGCCTGAACGATGATCCCCGGTGCCGCAATATAAGGTCCGCGCATATAATGATTCCTCCGATAACCGCACCGATGCCAACGAAATTCCAGGGCAGGCTGCCTTCAAACACTCCTTCCGCCACCGACATCATCAAGGTCGCCTGAGGCGCGCTTAGACTTTCCGAGCCGATTGTATACGCGCTGTGCAGTATCTGCAGCGTTATTCCCAGCGTTAATGCCGCTGATACTGTGCCGACAATCTGCATAACCTGCTGCTTCCATGGCGTCGCACCGACCAGGTGGCCCGTTTTTAAATCCTGCATGTTATCCCCTGCTATCGCCGCCGCGCAGCACACAACGGCCCCAATCAATATCGCCGCGGCGGCTCCCGCTTCACTCCCGGTGCCGAGTATCCCCAGCAGTATTATCGCCGTGAACAGGATCGTCGCGATTGTAATACCCGATACCGGATTGTTCGAAGAACCGACCAGGCCTGCCATATAACCCGCTACGGCCGAAAACAAAAACCCGAATATCAGCATGATTCCTGACAGCAGCAGAGCGATCGGCATGCTCTTTAATACATTAAAATACATCAGAACAAGCGGCACCAGCGCCACTACTATGCTGCCACCTACCCAGGTGATCGGTATATCGCGCTTCTCCCGCGTCAGGTCTGCGTGCCGTGTCGATTCGCGCGATTCGGCCAGCGAACGCATGATGCTCCTGATTAACGGGCCGAATAATATGCATATCGAATATATCCCGCCAACAACCATCGCCCCGACTCCCATGTAACGAATTTTTGTACTCCAGATTTCATAGGCTGTCTCCATGGTCGCACTGTCATACCCTCCTGTCATCAGCGAATATATCGGGATGGCTACTAACCATGAAATCAGCCCTCCCGCCAGAACCAGAACCGCTATGTTCCCTCCTACTATGTACCCGACCGAAATGAGCGCCGGTGACAGGTCGAATCCCATCCCCATTACCATTCCGCCAAATGACCTGGCTCCTTCGATCGATGCGTGCCATAATCCGAATCCCTGCTGCGCCAGCTTCATTACTACCCCGCCAATCGCCGCCAGGCCTATAGTAATAATCCCTGTCGATTCGCCGCTGTGCTCCCGATGGATCGCCTTGTCTCCGGCCCGCAACACTTCAGCCGTGGCTATCCCTTCCGGATATCTCAAGCCCGCATCCAATATCAACGCCCGCCGCAGCGGTATCGTAAACAGTACTCCCAGCAATCCCCCCAATCCCGATATTTTGGCGATCTCAAGATAATTAAACTCCTTCCAGTACCCCATTAATACTAAGGCGGGTATTGTAAATATAACTCCCGCCGCTAATGATTCACCCGCCGATGCTGCTGTCTGGACTATATTGTTTTCCAGAATATTCGACCGTCGGAACAAGCTCAATATACCCATCGAGAGTACAGCAGCCGGTATTGACGCGCTGACGGTCATGCCGGCAAACAATCCCAGATACGCGTTTGCCGCCGCTAAGACTATCGACAATACTATTCCCAGCACCACCGCCTTAATCGTTATCTCAGGAATGTTTTTCATCATTCTCCTGCTTTCGGGTTCAACGTTATGGATATAGTCTTTTGCCAACCGTTCTATGTTCGCTCGCAGACCCCGGTGAGCTTGCCTCACCGGTGAATCAGTTTCGGCCTCTGCCTCTCTTTTCCTGCAAACTCCCGCTCCTGCCACACAAGGTGGCAGGGGGCGCAATTGTTCGCTCGTAGACCCCGGTGTTCATCCCGCCGGTGAATCAGATTACCTGATCCGATCCGGCCGACCACATTGACAGTCTGTGCGCAGCATGCTTAAAGTAGCCCCTGGCTTCTCCGAAGCCGGGGCATGCCCGCACATCCGGCCTCGCCGAGACCAGCTACAGAGGCGCATCCATTTGTTTGCCATCAATGCGCATGCGTCTTATGCCCCGGGGTCGTAGACCCCTGGGGCTACTCCACGTCCCGACCCTTGCATGTCGCTAGTAGCACCCGCGGCTCCGCAGCGGGTGTCTCAGCTCGCATCCGTCTCCTCGCCGAACACTAACACATACCATCGCTCCACTGCTCCATAACGGGCGGACACATGGGTCCGCCCCTACACATTACTCCAATTCCTGAACCCTGAACCCTAACTCCCTTATTTTCCGCGAATGCCTGGAGCGGAAAATACTATTACTCATGTATCAGCCGCGTTCCCTCCGAATCAACTGTCGTTATGTATCCCCGGGCTGCTATGCCCAGCTCATTAAATGTTAGTACCATCTGCTTTTCAATGTGCCGCGCTTTGCGCAGATTATCCGTAATCGCAAATACCGTCGGCCCCGACCCGGATATGGCTACCCCGTCCGCTCCGGCCTGCATGGCGTGTTTTTTTACCCGCTCAAATCCCTGGATCAGCGTTGCGCGTACCGGTTCTATCACCCTGTCATTCAGACTGCGCGCAAACAATGAGTAATCATTCATCGCAAACGCGGCCGTTATCAAGGCCGTATTAGCCATGTTGAATACAAAATCTTTCAACGGTATCATTTCCGGCAGAATCTCCCGCGCGTGCTTAGTCAGAACGACAAGATTAGGTACCGCTAACACTATTTTCAAGCGCTTGATCGACCCGATCCTGGTTATATCCAGCGGCTCGCTGCAGCGTGTCAATGTTGCTCCACCCAGCAATGCCGGCGCAGTATTGTCGGCAAAAAATCCTCCCGATACTTCTTCCTCGGCTTTGGTCGCCGCTAATATAAGCTGCTCCCGGCTCAGCTCTTCTCCGTACAAGTAATTCGTCGCGAATGCTCCCGCCGCCGCCGACGCGGCGCTTGACCCCAGGCCCGACCCGATTGGCAGTCCTTTGGTTATCTTCAGCTCCACTCCGCCTTTTTTCCCGATCAGTTTCAATACCTGTGCCGCGGCTATGCCCGCCGTGTTTTTTGTCGGATCCCGCGTCAAGGCCGTGTCCGACTTGACTGATACTATCCTGATCCCCTCAGGTATCCTGCGCGCTTCAACAATATCTCCCAATCCTTTCAGCGCCAGACCGAGCACATCGAAGCCGGGTCCGATATTGCCGATCGTCGCCGGTGAAAATACTTTAATCCATTCCATGGCTTTTTATATACTCCTTGAATGCGTAATAGTTATTCTCTATACGGTCATGCCTTCCCGCCTTTTCCTGTATCCGCGCTAATGCCGCCGGCATTTCTATTTCGACTGGAATGCTCTCCCGCATAATGTCGGCGAACTTGGCCGGATGCGCCGTCTCCAGGCATAGCGCCTTTTGTTTTCCCGCTTCCTCCATGTACTTGTCCAATGCCGCCATCCCTACCGCGCCATGCGGTTCAAGGATTGTCCCGTAATCCCGGTAATATCGCCGGATCGTCTCTATCGTTTCCTCATCACTGACCGAATACGACCTTAGCCGCCGCCGCATCTCTTCGATATCAGGTTGTTTATGTACGGTTCCTTCCTTGTCTATCGTTCCCCCGTATAATTCAAAATAGCGCGCCAGGTTGCTCGGATTTCCAACATTCATCGCATTCGAAAGGCAGGCTTTTGATGGCGTTACTTTCTGATATATTCCGGTTTCCAGAAAGCGCGGGAACTCATCATTTTCGTTTACTCCCAGTATCAATGCGCGAACCGGTAATCCCATCCGCCGCGCTATCTCACACCCGAGCGAATTGCCGAAATTGCCCGACGGGACCGATACCGCCAGTTCACTGCCGTCCCGCACACTGTGCGCGTAGGCATAAAAATAATACGCGATCTGCGGCAGAATCCGGCCGATGTTTATTGAATTGGCCGATGTCAGGTTGTATGCCTGTAACTCATTGTCTGAAAATGCCCGTTTCACCATGCCCTGACAATCATCAAATGTTCCCGCTATCGCCACGGCCTGCACATTGCCGCCGATACCGTCCAGCTGTTTCTGCTGAAATGGACTGACTTCGTTTTCCGGATACAGTATTATTACCCGGATGCCTTCCAGGCCATGAAATGCATCGCCTACCGCGCTGCCCGTGTCGCCCGAGGTTGCGACCAGGATTGTCAGATTCCTGTCTGCCGGTTTTAACCGCCGCATCATGCGCGCCATGAACCGCGCCGCGAAATCTTTGAACGATGCCGTCGGTCCCCTGTCCAAACGCAGGATCACACGCCAGTCATCTACCCTCTCTAACGGTACGTCAAAGGTGTATGCCGATTCTGTTACTTCTCGAACTACCCCGTCTTCTATTTCCGGCACAAGATACCTGCTCAGAATCGCATGAGCGCATTCAGCATAGCGCTGGTCTGCCATCGTTTGGATTTCCGCCACTGTCAGCCTTGGAATATCGTCCGGCACAAATAACCCGCCATCCGGCGCAATCCCCGTAAATAAAGCATCCCGGAAAGAAACCGCTGACTTAAACGGTTCCACCCTGGTGCCCGTGATATGCCGGTTGGTGCTGATATACCTGATACTTCTGTCCATAGCTTCTGCTGAGTATACATTTATTACAAATGTGCTATTATAGCAAAAAGTTATAACAAAACATACTTTAACTATGGTTGTAACAGACAGTTGGATTGGAAATATATTGACACTTAACCTGTCACATACTCCTGCAGATCGTCCGGATGTACATGGCCGGCCGGAATCGTACGGTCGCGTACCGATTTCCCGGCCAAATGAACTGTTTCAGGATCTCCCGATACTAATGGATGCCACCACGCCAATTCCCTGCCTTCCGCTAACACCCGGTAGGCACAGCTTTCCGGTATCCACGCTATCGTAAGTATTATCTCCGGTGTCAAGACGACACACTCCGGCACTTTTGAATGCCGGTTGTTATAATCACAGCAGCGACATGTATGCCCGTCCAATAATTCACAGGCTACCTGCGTGCTGAGAATTTCGTCCGTATCATCATCAATGAATTTTTTCAAACAGCACTGCCCGCAACCGTCACACAATGATTCCCATTCTTCAGCGGTCATCTCCGCTAATGTTTTCTCACGCCAGAATGATTCTCCACACGGTTTATTCATATCCGGCTGCACCCGCTTACCAAGATACAAACCCATACCACAACCGCTGCAACTATCGCGCAAAATACCGCCGCGGACCCGTAATCCTTCGCACGGCCCGATAATTCATTCCGTTCCAGCCCGATCCGGTCGACTACCGACTCGATCGCCGAGTTGGTCAGCTCGATCGCCAGTACAAACACCCAGCTCCCGATCAGCAATGCCCTTTCAACACCCGTTTCACCAACAAAAAATGCCAGTGGTACCGCGATTATCAATACATACACTTCCTGCCGGAACGCTTCTTCCGTGCGGATCGCCGCATACAATCCCTTGCAGGTAAATCCAGTTGCCTGGCACAGATGTTTAATCGCCTGTTTTATATATCTAATCATATCCCGCTAGTATAGCAATTCCCCGCCTATAACACAAAACAAACAAGACCCCACCGGGTTTATCCCGGTGGTGAATGAGATTGAAAGAAAGTGAAAGTATTCCTCTTCAGATAGGATAGTCAATGTCAGACTCACCCCCCGGGGGCCCGCCTGCGATGCGGGCTCAATACACACTGGTAACCCAAGCGCTTTAGAGCGCACACGATGTTATGGCACACGCTAAATAAACGTCAATCCGCATCCTGAACCCTGAACCCCGACAACTACATCATCCATTAACCATTAACCATCAACCATCATCCATCATCCATCAACCATCATCCATCAACCATCATCCATCAACCATCATCCATCA
>CAZCLS010000209.1:3857-7133 GCA_964499565.1 uncultured bacterium | reverse complement strand
TCGACGACATGTTGTATAAATCTGACATTTATGACGACTTACTCCGGACGGCTTGTATAGCTATTTGCCTGCCACTTTTCACGTGGAACCCAAATTCCGCGATAGACGTAGATGCTGGATAATGTGTGAGCTTTTCACGTTCACCTATTGGGTAAGAGTGTGAGGAAAAACGGTCTTTTTTTTGTAATATAATGGTGCTTAAACAAAGTGACAATTCGGTGCCAGGCACTGATTTGTCACTTTGTTTTTTCTATCATTCTCATTATGAGCACTTTATAAAGTGAACTATCAGCACCTGGCACCGAATTGTCACTTTGTTGGGATTGAACTGAGCCGCTATCCTGTTCATCCGGCCGAGATAAAAACTATAATCGCTAAAATTGTGACCCGTCACATTTTCGTCCCCATCTTTCATCTCATCGCTGTTTTTGGGCAGTTCCAGTGTTTGTCTGATTTCTGAAAATATGGTATCATACTTTTCTTGCTATTTGTGTAATACTTTTATGTTTGATGTATGATTCTCAGCATCTTTTTTTTATGTGCCGGCAGCCTGTTTTTGTATGGTGGGGCCGAATCACTGGTACGCGGCAGCTCATCGTTAGCTCTGCGCCTGGGCTTGAGCTCTCTCGTCGTCGGCCTAACCGTCGTGGCTTTCGGCACCAGCGCCCCCGAGCTTGCTGCCAGCGTCAATGCCGGCCTTTTTGGCAAAGGTGATATCGCCATTGGCAATGTGCTCGGGTCTAATATCATCAATATCTGCCTGATCCTGGGTATTGCCGCGTTAGTATATCCCCTGCATATTACCCGCCAGATTCTTAAATTCGATATGCCGATTTTGCTGGCGGCCTGTTTATTATTTGGCCTTGTATTTATCAACAAGTCGATATCCCGTCCACAGGGATTGCTCCTTTTTGCCGCTATCTGCGCCTATATCTCTTTTTCGATTGTCTATGCCCGTAAGCATAAAAATCCCCGCCTTCTGGCAGAATATTCCTGTGCTGTTCCGCATATTACCGGTACCGTCTGGCGTGATCTCAGCCTTGTTGGCGCCGGCTGTATTCTGCTGCCGGTCGGTTCGTGGATTTTTGTGAAGGGTGCCATTGCGATCGCGGCAAAAGCCGGTCTTAGTGACGCGGTTATCGGTCTCACTATCGTTGCGGCAGGCACCAGTCTGCCCGAATTAGCTACATCGGTTGTTGCCACGATGCGCCGGGAACCGGATATTGCTATCGGCAATGTCGTCGGCTCAAACATTTTCAATCTGCTCTGCATTCCCGGCATAGCGGCCTTAGTCCGTCCCGTCTTGGCCCCTCATATCAGTTTTATTGACATCGGCATCATGTCAGCCATCTGTATTCTCCTGTTTATATTCATGAAAACAGGATACAAACTTGCGCGCTGGGAAGGCGCTCTGCTCCTTGTTGTCTACGCAGGGTATCTTACGTATTTGCTGGTTTAATTCTCTTATTAACCCGTTTTCGGAGGTGTTTTGATGCTGTATGCGGGTGCTGTATTGTGTGCGGTGGCTCTCCTTGCCGGCTGTTCGCCGACGGCAGTCTCACCACCTGTCACCAACCGGATCGCCTCCGTTACGCCGGTTTCCTTTCTGGCCTTGCCGGATGTGAAGGAACCATCCGGCATTGTCTATCATCCTGACCGCGGCACCCTGTTTATCGTTGGCGATGGCGGGGATATCTATGAACTCGATCTGAAAGGCACCGTCCTGCGGACGAAGCATGTCCGCAATGCCGATTTCGAAGGTATTACCGTTAATCCCGCCTCCGGCCTGCTGTATATCGTTATAGAAGGTGAAGACCGGATCATGGAACTGCAGCCCGACAGTCTGAAGGTTGTGCGTGAATTTCCCGTTGAACGATTCTATAAAGGCCGCATGGTCCTGCAGCCCGGCGGTAATGGCCTGGAGGCGATCGCATTTGTTCCGGATGCTTCATTACCCGGAGGCGGCAACTTGTATGTCGCCAATCAAAGCCGTGATACCAGCGGTACAAATGACAGTTCGGCTGTGCTTACCCTGCAGCTTCCCCGCGCGGGTCAAACCACAAATATACCCATCGCACGTATTACCGCATACTATCCAATGACGATAACCGACATCTCGGATCTTTCATACAATGCCGCGGCCGGTATGCTGTATATGCTCAGTGATAAAAACAATCTGCTGTGTGAACTATCCCTTACAGGAACTGTACTCGCCTCTTGCCCGCTGCCCGGCAAAGATCAGGAAGGCATTACGCAAACGCCTGACGGCATGTTGTATATTACCCAGGATTCGGGTGGCATGCTTAAATGCACTCTCACCAGAAAACCCGTAAAAATGCCATGAAACTATTTATAATTGCAGCATGTACATTGCTGATTTTAATCGGCTGCGCCACGATGAAACCGCGTGATTTTATCCACTATAACCCGCGCTATTACGGTGAATTTACCATCCTCCGGCAAATCAGCACTCCGACCGAAGAACTGTATGCTTTCCAATCGCCAAGCGGTATTTTCTCGTTTGATATTCAACCTTTCGACGCCTCGCTCAAAAAAGTAACGTTCATCTTCAGTAATCTCGGTACCCTATCCGGCCTGTGCGCCTCGGGAACCGAAGGGGAATGGATCGAGTTATACGGCCCGCCATCAAACAGTGTCGCCGGTGTAAGCGTTATAAATCAGAGAGGCACCTTCACCGTCGACATCACCGACCCCGCACTCAATTTCCTCCGCCCCGGCGTCCGCTTTACTGTTATCGACCAGTACCGCGAATAGACTTACAAAATAATTATTCCACAAAATGAAAAGACCCCGGCGATTCGCGCCGTTGGCGGAATTGCTGGTGAATAAGATTGATCTGCTGACCGGCTCTGCCTTTCAAACTCTCGCTCCTGCCACGCAAGGTGGCAGGGGGCGGGCTTGTTCACATGCAGACACCGATGGGTTCATCCCGCAGGTGAATAAGACAAACCGAAGAAAGCCAACTTTTCCCTGACATCCTGGGTAGTCATTACCCCGCTCAAGTTTCGGGGACTCATACAACTCCCATTTGGACGTTGTCATCCCCATCTACCGTTGACCATCATCCATCATTCGCTTAATTCATCCGGCACCGTCACACTGAGATGGTTTGTCGGTGCATCCGTCGGCCAATAGGGTACATAAAATCGTTTTCCTGCTTTACCAAACGACAGCTGAGGCCATCCCAGGAGTCTTCCTTTCCAGATACCGTTTTCATCTGATATCGTTCGATACATTGTTAATCCGGGTACCGGA
>CAZCLS010000209.1:0-3757 GCA_964499565.1 uncultured bacterium | reverse complement strand
AATTCAAAATAATAGGTTCCCGAAATAAGAGGATACCAGAAAAATTCTCCAGTTCCATAACTGCCCTCTTGCCCTGTATACGGGGTATAATCAGATTTGTAGACTCTAATACTAATATCAATTTTTTCCCCATTGTCGGTAATTATTTTTCCGGTAATACGATATATATTCGGAACAATTATTTCCACTGGTGGTCCGTTAGGTACCACACCTTTTACTTGTATATTAGTTGCAATTGGAAACATATATGAAAGATCATATAACATCCCCGGATCCAGGTTGCTAAATAAAAATGGTTTGGCATCCTCGTTTTCCATTCCTCTGTCCCCCGACCATTTTGCATCAATTTTTTCGTGTGTGTTGTGCTCCCATAACATAATCTCGCCAGGTACCATTATTCCATTGCTATCACGGACAATACCTGTAATAAATCCATTTTTGTTTGTATTAGCTTTATATACAACTATAGTGGTATCCTCTACATTTACCGTTATATTTGTTGTAAGATACGAAAGGTAACTGCCTTTAACCGCTAAAAAGTATGAACCTGTTACTACCTGATTTAACATATACATGTTGGATACTATATTAAAATGTTTCATTTCATATTTTTTTGTTATAGCTCCATTTCCTTGTATTAATGAACAAGATATATCAATTGTGTCGGGATCTACTGACGATGGCACCTGCACCTGTAAAGTGCCTGATGGTGGCAAATATATGATTGTCTCATTTTCCACTCCATATTCAGGCGTAATAGTTTCTCCTGTTGCAACTGTTCGATACCCTTGCCGTTCAAACACTTCAAAACTTACTGGTGTATCAGGTTCACATATAAAAACTACTTCTCCATTATTATCAGTAAAAAAATATGTATCGTTAATTGTGTTATCTGTCCTGCTTCTTTTCACTTTATACCCTATTGCCGGTGTACCATCATGTTTGTAAACTTGTATTCGGACTGGAGCTCCATATGACAGTCTTACATCAACCGGACCGGATGAACATTCTTCACGAGAAAAAGTTTTACTTTGAAAACCATATTTCGGATGTTGGAAAGCAAGTAACAGTTGGTAGCTCTTAGATAAATTACCTGACACAAACCGCCCGGAACCATCTGTGAGCCACACACGTTCGAATACCTGGGTACGACTATCATAGTTTTTTGCCAATATTTCAACATTGCTTAAAGGAATATCCGTCTCAGCATCATAGACAGTTCCAGTTATCACAATGTATTGTGTCTTTTTAAATGTAACATCAACAATTTCAGCTTTTCCTTTGCGAATAAAGACAGGCCGTGTATAACCATAGTACCCGTCACTCTCAAAACACGTATTATATTTACCCGGTAATATCAATCCGGAAGTAAAGCTGCCATCTGTTTCTATTTTTAACGGAATTGAAACTTCCTTTCTGTGTTTATTAAAGTGGCTGCTACTTTGCTTTTCAATATCATAGGCAAGGGTTGCATTCGTAATTATATCTCCATCCATATTTTTCAACGTGCCAATAATATATCCACCTGAATCATCTATAGTAATAGTAAAACCCGAAAATGGCAAATCATCATTCTCAATGATTTCTGTTATCCCTGCCGGATACTCATTCGGCACCGCTTTAACAACAAACCGTTCCGGCCAGTCCTCTTCTGTAAATACAAAATACCCATTCTCGTCAGTATTGCATATCCGTCCCTCATAAGCGTTTTTTGTTTCATTTGCCCGTTGATTCCAGAAATTGGGATATGGATCCAAGACCGGTTCCACCCATACCCGCGCATCAGCCAGAGCCGTGCCGTCCGGCAAGCTGACATACCCGCTGATTACTGGCGGTTCTTCAGCAATAACCGGCTGCACGACTTGTCTTTCTTCCTGGACAACTGGTTTTTCATTGTTTATATCATTATTCACCATAACTGCCGGGTTGCTGCCACTGCTCAAATACCATACACTGCTTACAGTAGCTATCACTCCCACACTTATCAATAGTTTCATTCCTGTAGCCATTCCACCCGAAGCAGCACCCGTCAAAGAAGGCGTAGCAGGCACGGTTACCGGTAGTGACAGCTTTTGCAGGATACGGTTCACAACTGATGTGCCCGGTTCTTCAGTCCCGAACGATTGCATTGCCTGTATCAACTCATTTGTTTTCATGAGAGCGCTCCAGAATCTTTTTTAATTTCATAATGCCGCGATAATACCGTGAAGCCGCCGTGGTTATAAAGCAGTCTGTAACCCGGGCAATTTCTCTGAACGGCATCAAGTCCATTATTTTCAGGATCACCGCTTCCCGCTCTGCCTGGGGTAATTGTCCTAAAGCCCAGTTAAGCATCTCGGCTGTTATCCAGTGATGAAACGGATCATCGGCAGGTTCAATCAGTAATGTATCGAGTGAAATCGTCATTGCCGGTTTACGCGTAATTTTTTTCAAGGCGTAATTACGCGCCATTTTGTATATATATGTTTTGGGATGCTTGATTGATCGGACCGCATCTCCCTTCTGATGCAGTGCAAGAAACGTCTGCTGTAATATGTCTTCCGCGTCTTCCTTGCTCAGTACTATGCTCCGAACATACCGGTACACCCCTGTTTTATAGGCTTCAAACCATTGGATCAGGAGAGATTGGTTCTCTGTCTGCACTGATTTCGACATACTTCATCCCGTTCTGGTTACCTGCTCGATTTCACTAGTGTTCTATAGTATAGTCCCATAATTATCCTAAATTTACGTAAAATTGGTACAATAGTTCCATAATATGCAACAAATTATTCCAATGATAACGCCTTTTACTCTATCAAATCAGCAGCTTTCTCTTATGGCTGATGCTGAATCGCGACGGATTGCCGGCCGGTTCAGTGATGAAATCCTGCCTACACCGGAACTGGTGAAACTGGAAGCCGCTGATTCGCGCTTGCATCTTATTGACGCGCTCTGGGACGCCTATATTCATTGCCCGGCTGCAAAAGACGTTCCCGATATTTCACTCAATGCCCTTAAGTTTGATTTCAGAGAGCAGGCCCTGCCTCTGCGTATTGCCTGCCCTGTTCCGCGCGAAGAACTGCGCGCCAGTGTTATGCCGCTTTCGGCCTGCATCGGCGCGATCGCCGGCATGGCTGTGCTTACCCCGCTTATGCGCCTGTTATTCGGCAATGATTATCGCGAATTCGGCCTGCTGATGGGCGCGCCGCTCGGTGCTCTGCTGTTAGTTGCGGGTATTCGCTATGTATCGCGGCATGCAGTCCTGCTGCGTTCCCTGCAGGCTTTGCTGGGCCTGGCTACCGCCGCGGAAGTTGTGTCTCTGTTTCTCAGTCCATTGAATCCATTCAGATTAGTCTGGCGTACGCTGTCCGGCCGATTCGGCGGCAAAGGCCTGTGGGGCAGTATTAAACGCGTGTTGTGTTTTATCCTTGCCATACTGCTCCTGCAGCTTGCGGTTCCCATAAAAAAAGCCGCCCGGGAGCAGTTGAAAACTAATACCGACTCAGCCCTCCGCGCCTGGCTTGACGCTCAGGTGCAGCTGCTTTCTCTGCTGGCCGCATCGACAGGGAAAACCACCCAACCGGCTGATAACGACAGTGTTGATCCCCGGGTGCTGCGCGCGATAGCCAAGCTGGTTCAATCACGTGAACGCGACTATCCCGTTCTTGCCTCTGAAATTATTCTGGCGTTTAAAAATGCCGGGTATGATTTTCAGCCGCCGATCCCGGCTGAATCATTTCATAATGACCTGCGCGGCTATTTCAGCATTGAAGGC
>CAZCLS010000208.1:0-7139 GCA_964499565.1 uncultured bacterium | reverse complement strand
TATTATGACTAGGAGGCACCAATGAGCACACATCAAATAATTCCCCCTCACGGCGGATATCGCGAGCTAAAATCATACCAGACCACGGAAATAATATACGATGCTACTGTCGTATTCTGCAATCAATTCATCGATAAACGCTCTAGAACAGTCGACCAGATGGTTCAGGCAGCCCGCAGCGGAAAGCAGAACATAGCCGAAGGCTGTATGGCATCCGGTACTTCCAAAAAAACAGAACTTAAACTTATCGGCGTAGCACGTGCAAGCCTGGAAGAATTATTACTAGACTACCAGGATTTTCTCAGGCAAAACGATCTTGAGCTATGGAATAAAGAAAACCCTCATGCACAGACAATCAGACAACTCGCCTACACTAAAAATAGGTCCTATAAGACCTATAGGACTTATATTGACCACGCACCCGCAGAAACCGCCGCAAACACCCTCGTCTGCCTCATCCACCAGGCTAACTACCTTCTCGACAAGCAATTGAAAAAGCTGGAACAGCAATTTATATATGAAGGGGGTATTACGGAAAAAATGTATCAAGCAAGAAAATCAATGAAGCAAAACAAGGAATAATTTTTAATCACTTCTGTTTTGACAGCTGTGATCAAATGCGTAATGTCATTTGTGTGCCGTCAGTATGTTTACTCCATTCCGCTCCACACAAAACATACCGGTTCCCCCGCTCATCCTTCAGTTCTCCTTCTTCTGTCTCTTCCACTTCCCCGATCCGCTCGCGCATTAAGGGTACAAATGCCGGGTTCAGTTCTATCCCGATCGAATTCCTGCCCCAGTCACGCGCCGCCTGCAATGTTGTGCCGCTGCCTGAAAAAGGATCTAAGACTGTATCTCCCGCGAAGGAAAACATACGGATAATCCGTTCCGGCAGTTCATAGGGAAACATGGCGCAATGCCCGTTCTGCCTGGCAGGCGTCAGTTCCCAGATGCCCCGGAACCATAATGAACGCTGCTCTTTCGTGAGCTTGCTCAATGCTTTCATCTCCCTTGACGGCTGACGGTATGCTCCCGGTTTCCGGAACAGAAGAATATATTCGTGTTCATAGGTCACATACCCGTCGCGCGGATAATAGATACTGCCCATCCACACACCGCCGCCGCTGGTTTTGGTCGTTGACACTTTTTTCCAGATAATACTGCCAAGTGTTTCGAATCCCAGCCGGCGGCAGATAGTTATTGTATCGGCCTGGATCGGCAGCACAGAATATTTTTGTTTTTCAGTTCCTCTGAAAAACTGGTCACCCACATTGATCACCAGCTTACATCCCGGCTCCAGCGCCCGCAAGCATTCGCGCCAGACTTTTTCCAGTTCGGAAAGATAGTCTTCATACCCATGCTTAAAGCCGATCTGTTCCGGGTGATCATAATCCTTGAGCGAGCCATAGGGCGGTGATGTAACAACCAACTGCACACAAGCCTCCTCCAGAGCGCTTAGTGTCGTTCGGACATCTCCTATATATACAGTATGCCTGGTCGGCTTAAATCTCATGAAAACCCTTGTAAATATGATTAGCGGTTAATACCGTACAAGTGTAATAAAACATACCGCTCACGTCAACTTCCCGCACACATTGCCCATTTCAATGCCATATCATGAAAATAGTATTGTATTTTTTGACCTGCTTTGTAAATAAGAGTATAATATATTTGGGTTCCAGAGGTGTATGTACGAAATACCATAAGACATTAGTTGGTTTCTTTATGCATATTAACCATCTGCACAGGAGTCTCACATGAAACATTCACTCATTCTTTCAGTCTCGGTTGCTATCCTGGCTGCCCTTACTGCTCTTGCCGCTCCACCTTTGTATAATCCGCTTATGCAGGAAGATGAAGGCGAACCGGTTGTCGCGTTTTACGGAACAAACGCGCTGATCTTCTCTTTTCCTACCCCTGACGAAATGACAGGCACGGAGAACTGGACGACGGAAATTGTCGTTAACAATCCGGTCGCGGAACTCGGTGAAGAAACTATCGTAGCGTATGCCAGTCGACCGACTCATACCGTACAGCTTGGTTACGGTAATTCCACAACCTACGGCGCCTTCGGAACCTATTACGATGTGGGCGGCGTTTTGGGCTGGAATCCCCTGCCTGCCACAGGAGTCTGGCATCATCTGGCCTACAGCCTCGTGGGCGGACCGGGCGGCCGCATGCAGGTGTTTGCGGACGGTGTGCTGAATAATTTCCACGACCCCAGCGACCATAATACCAAACGCCGTGAACAGCTGGTTCTCGGCCGCTGCTTTGATTCCAGCGGCGCGGTCTGGAGCCCGCATAGTTTTTCCGGTCTGGTTAAATCTATCCGGATTTATGACTATATCCTCTCCTCCAACCAGATCGTGTATCTGAATGATCCGGGTGAAGGCGAAGCGCCGCCGCGCGGCCCGATCATCTGGGTTGACGCAGCCGATCTGCCTTACAGCGCAGGTGAGGAAGTGGTTACCTGGCCTAATAAAGGCAGCCGGGGCGGTGTCTTCGGTTTTTACGACACTACCACGTACTATATCGGTCCGAATGGCAATGATGTGAATGCCGGCACTACTCCTGCCACGGCTTTCAAAACATTCGATAAAGCCATGGAAACCGTGGTTGAAGGTGACACTATTCGCGTCCTGGAAGGCGTGTATACCAATCCGTTTACCAAGGCTAATAACAATACCAATGAACTGCCTACCATGTATTTCGGTATGAAACAGGATGGCTCGTTTGTCGATAATCTTACCATGGAAGGTGATGGACCGACGAAAACCATTTTCCGGTATGTCCCGGTTGGGGATGGCAAGAACGTTGAAAACACGCGTAGAATCTTCGTTTCCGGCCACTATAACACACTTTCCGGCTTGAAACTCGAAGGCGCTTTTACCGGTGACAGCGATTACGCCTATGCCATGTATCTGGTTAACGCGTCCAACACGTTTATCGACAACATCTGGGTTGCGTTTCCGCCCGAAGCACGCGGCTGGGCCGGGGTCGGAACGTCCTGGAGTGATTCAGTCAAAGACTGCACGATCCAGTACTGCCTGGTCGACGGCGGCGGCCTCGGTGTGCGCGACCGTCACTGGGATGGCTGGGCGGACGGGAAATTCTCCCATTCGCTCACTATTCTGAATTGTACCTTTGTCAACCAGAAATACGGTCCGCGCGCTGAAGAAGCGATCGGTGTCAGTATTCAGAATAATACCGACACGGAAATCAAAAACTGCATCTTCCAGGATTGCGAAAGTAATGCAGTCTATGTCACGACCAGCGCCGGATACAGCAGCAGTATTACCACGGTTGTTGATACGGTCAATTGCCTGTGGTACCAGTGCGGCCAGGGATTCCTATCCCAGAAGGGCGCTAACATCCAGGTTAATCAAACCACAGTAGAGGAAAAAGACCCGCAGCTCGAAACGTCCTATGGCTATGACTATTGCTCGCCCTGGGGCGGCGTCGGCTGGCATGGCCGGGCCTTTGAATCACCGGTAATTTTAAATACCGTGGCCTGGCCACTCGTTGGCAATAATATTCAGCGGGAAGGCAATGCCCTTGTGAACGGTATTCAAGCCGACGCGATGCTTATTTGGACAAACCTGATGCAGATCGGCCCGTCAGGTTCCGGCATCTGGGGCAGTCCCGTCACCGATGAATCGGCAGTCTATATTCCCGTCGACTCTTATAATATCGACGGCTATACCTTCCTGGCTTTAAACATCAATGATGGTTCCTTAAAGTTCGGAGCATATCTTAACGACTGGTGTAATGGTTCCCCCTGCGTCTCGGAAAAAATGGTTCTGACCGGTGACAACAGCGGTACTATTAATGCCATTGACAAATCCAATGGTTTGTTTATCTGGCAATCCAAGGCCGGAACCAGCATCAACGGCGATCTGATTCTGAATGACAACAAAGTCTACGCTGAATGCGATAATCTTGGTGTCGTTTGTCTGAACGCCGAGGATGGCACTATCCTGTGGACCAACGAGCATCCTAATGCCTCCACCTGGTCCGGCAGCGGACCGGCCATGAATGCCACCGGTTCCCGGTTATACTATAAAACCGAATCAGGCAGCATTCGCGCCGTCAACACCGCCGATGGTTCTACGGCGTGGACCTATGCCGGATTGTCCGGCCGGGGCAACCAGGAACCGATTGTCGATGACGACGGAAATATCTATTGCGGTCTCAACGGCCTTTCCAACCTGGCTACTCAGGTCCTGCTCAAACTGAATTCTGACGGGGAAGAAGTTTGGCACTATGACATAGTTGACTGGGGCGGTCATGGTGGCTACTGTCTCAGCATTGACAACAGTATCGTCTATGTCTCATATAACAGTGGTTTGCTCGCTCTCGACGCGGATACCGGCGCCTTGAACTGGTTGTCTCCCGATGTCGGCGCAGCCCCCGGCGGCTGCGCGGTCAGTCAGGACGGTATCGTGTACTGTGTCGCCAACCAGGCGGGCGGCGCTTCTCTTGTTGCCGTACAGGACAACGATACTGCTTCTACGCTGCTGTGGGAAATACCCATCGGTACTACCGGCAGCTCGATATCGTTTCCCTGCATTCTGCCTAATGGTGATGTCGTTGTCGCCACTGATGGCGGCGCTATAGCCCGTGTCGGCGTACCTGAGCCGGGTATGCTGGGCTTGCTGGCAGTCGGCCTGTTCGCACTCATTCGCAGAAAACGGTAATATGGTTTCATAGGAGTTCTAAGCAACACCGGGCGGTTCGCTGCCCGGTGTTGCTTGTTTATTATATTGTTATCCTATATTGTTCAGGATACAGTTAAAATCGGATATGTACAAATTAATGTCGGAACAGCCCAAAACCTTGTATACTACAATCAAAATGTGATACAATAAAGTGTTGAACGCTGGTTTTTTGGTTTTTCTGTTCATGTTTACGTCCCTGTATCGACGCAAACTTTTGTCATCACCTTAAAACCCTAAACAGAAGAGGCACCCATGAAACCATTATTTCTTATGATACTGGTTCTGGCATCGCTCACCTTTGCCGGCACCTTAACCCACCGCTACAGTTTTGATGGAGACGCGACCGACAGTATTGCATTCGACCGCGCTGACGCCACGCTCTATAATGGCGTGACTATTGAAGATGACCAGGCGGTCTTCCCGGGCGGCACGGGGTCCGCTAACGAAAATACGCCAATAGTTGATTTCCCCGGAAAAGTCTGGAAGGATATGGATGAAGCCACGATTGAGATGTGGATAACCCCGAATGGATTACAAAATATTAATACCCCGATTGCCTATTTCGTAGGCAGTGACGGTGCATATGTCGCTATATCTCCGTACCAAAATCAACGGCCGACCTATGGCGGCTATAAAGATATTAATACCGGCGAGATTATCTGTCCGGCAGGTGTCGAAACTCATTTTGTCGTGACGCTGAAAGGCACCTCGATGAAACTGTACCGGGACGGTACGTTGATGTATGAAGGCACGATGAACGGTCCGTTCTCTGTGCCCGACGCCGATGCCCAGCAATGCTGGCTCGGGAAAGCCCGCTGGGATCATGAGCCCGCCTTTGAAGGCACGCTCAACGAGTTCCGGATCTACAACTTTGCGATCAGCGCTCATACGATCTCCAACAACTATGACGACGGGCCGGACGGCGATCCGGATGTACCGCCGGCACCGACTACGTATTACGTCTCTCAGAGCGGAAGCGACCTGAATGACGGCTTGACACCGGCGACAGCATTCAAAACCGTGAATCATGCCATGCAGCAGGTTATCAGCGAAGACGCTGTGCATGTGCTCGCCGGGCATTACACCAATGAATACAGCCGGGGAGCTATCAATACAAATGTTGTGCCGATGCAGCGGATTTACGCCGGTCAGACTGCCGACGGCTTTTTGACCGATTTCACGTTTGAAGGGGATGGGCCGGACAAAACCTTTTTTTACACTATGCTGGACACACCTGATTTCAGCGACACATCGCCGCGGGCGTTCTACCTCAGCGGCACTGACGTCAGAATTAGAAACCTCTCGGTCGTCGTTGAAAACTTTCCCGATTCAGGTGATTACGCCGCCGCGTTTTACGGGTGGATGTGCACCAATTGCCTGATTGAAAACGTGGCAATACAGATGAACAACGCCGGCAAAGCCAGCGGTATTATGTTCATGTACGGCACGTACTGTCTAAGCAACAAAATTCAACATGTGCTGGTTGACGGCGGCGCCGCCGGTGTGTTAGACCGTTTCTGGGACTTGGGCAGCGGCAGCATGCACACCCATGACACCCTGATCAAAAATTGCACCTTTGTCAACCAGATTACCGCCGATCCCGGCCTGAATTTCACCGGCTTCGGTGTCGCGGTTCAAACCATGAGTAATACCGTGGTGCAGAATTGCATATTCGAAAACTGCCAGCGCGGCGCCGCCTTCAAGCAAACCGGCCAGGTCGGCGGTAATCCGTTCACCACCGATATTACCCTGGACAACATCCTCTATTACAATTGTCCTGATTTGATCGTGCTTGACAACGGCACTGACTGCCAGACCATTGTGAAAACAAACAATATTTTTAATTCCGATCCGCAGCTGGCCGAATATAATGGATTCCCCTATTGCTCTCCCTGGGGTGGAGTCGGCTGGCATGGCAGACCGTTCGAATCTCCCGTTGTCCTGAATGATGTCGCCTGGCCCCTGGTCGGTAATAACATCCAGCGGGAAGGTAATGCCGCGGTTCCAGGCATCGAAACAGGCGCGCTCATAATCTGGACCAATACAACCCAGATCGGCCCGACCAGCGCCGGCATCTGGGGCAGCGCCGCCACCGATGAAACCGGCGTGTACCTGCCGGTCGACCAGTACAATATTCAGGAATACACCTTTCTGTGCATCGATATCAATGATGGAAGCCTGAAATACGGCGTCTATCTCGATGACTGGTGCAATGGATCACCCTGCGTTTCGGAAAATATCGTGTTTTGCGGTGACACACTGGGTAATATTTATGCCATTGATAAATCCAACGGCTTAATCATCTGGAAAACACCGGTTGGCGGGAATGTTAATGGCGGGGTGACACTGAATGACAATAAAATATATGCCGAATGCGATGGTGTCGGTGTCGCCTGTTTGAGTGCTGAGGATGGTACCCTG
>CAZCLS010000207.1:0-7235 GCA_964499565.1 uncultured bacterium | reverse complement strand
GGCGGAAGTGCGTTTGCCGAAAATATTCGGTGATCACATGGTGCTGCAGCGCGACATAGACCTGCCGGTGTGGGGTTGGGCTGCGCCGGGAGAGAAGATCACGGTCACATTTGGTGATCAGAGTGTTTCAACGACAGCGGATGCCAATGGGCGCTGGAAGCTGAAACTCAAGCCGATGAAAGCGAATACAAACGCGCAGGAATTTGTCATAACGTCATCACCCATTAACCATGAACCATCTACCATTATTCTGAAAGATGTATTAGTCGGAGATGTCTGGCTATGCAGCGGACAATCGAATATGGAGTGGGAATTAAACGGGTGCAACCGACCGGAAGACATCCGGCAGGCCGACCTGCCTTGTATCCGGATGAACAAGGTTCGCAACGAAACGTCACAGGAACCGCGGGACGACATGGATGGGTCATGGACCGTCTGCACACCGCAGACGGCGGGAGGATTTATCGCGGTAGGCTTTTATTTCGCGCGGGAACTGTATCAGGAAACGGGAGTGCCGATGGGTATTATCGCGGCTGAGTGGGGAGGTTCACCGATCGAGCCGTGGATACCGCTTGAAAGCCTGCGCACGTGTCCCGAAATGAAAGAATTCCGGGATCAGTATGTCAATAGTATGAAAAATTACCGTTTACAAGTCAGTAATAATGCCAAACGGATTATCGCGGAAATCAAGACAATAATCACAACCAACGCGTTTGTTTTACCGCCGCCACCGCGATTTCCGGATTATCCGCGCGGCTGGTCGGAAATGTATAACGGGATGATCCATCCCTTAGCGCCGTACGGCATCAAAGGTGCGTTATGGTACCAGGGCGAATCGAACGGGGGAGAAGGGGACAGCTACTACCAGAAGAAGGTGGCGCTTATCACCGGCTGGCGCGCGCGATGGAATCAGGGGGACTTTCCGTTCTATTTTGTGCAGTTAGCCAATTTCCAGTCGCCCAATCCGAATCCTGAAGGAGGCGACGGCTGGGCGCGGGTGCGTGAAGCTCAGAGCAAAAGCCTGACAATACCGAAAACGGGCTTGGCAGTAGCGATCGACTTAGCTGATCCGGGCAATCCGGGTGACATTCATCCCAAGAACAAGTTAGATGTCGGCAGACGGCTGGCATTATGGGCTCTGGCGAAAGATTACGGCAAGAAGGTTGTTTACAGTGGGCCGTTATATGCCGACAAGCGAATCGAAGACGGGAAAATCCGGCTGGCTTTTCGGAGCACCGGCGGTGGACTGATAGTTGGCCGCAAGGACGGTTATGAGCCGACGGAAGAGATCAAGAATGGCACGCTGAAAGGATTTGCCATAGCCGGGGAAGATAAGAAATGGTACTGGGCTGATGCGGTTATAGAAGGTAAAACCGTTGTCGTATCGAGTCCTGACGTAGCTAATCCGGTAGCGGTGCGGTACGCGTTCAGTATGAATCCGGCCGATGCGAATTTGTACAACAAGGAAGGGCTGCCGGCATCGCCGTTCAGAACCGACGACTGGTGATGCGGAGTAGGACAGCTGCTCCAGCGCTGTCCGGGTTGTGCGCGGGGCACAAAAAAGGGCAGTCCACAGGAGCTGCCCTGCCCGAACCGACGACTGGAAAATATACGATCATTTGATACAATAACTGTCATTATATGAGAAACCAAATTGAGCGAAATGGTCATCGGGAGTAGCGTAATAATACTGGCACTGGCGTTCTGGGCCGGCACGGTCTCGGCCGCGGGCCGGCCTGTTGTCAGCTGGGATTTTACGGACAAAGCCACACCGCTGTGGACAGGTAATGCGGCGGTAACGAATCTTGTTCGAACGGAACAGGGACTTGCGTGTGATCTGAAGGACGGCGGTCCGTGCCTTGTAAGCCCACCGGTCACATTCGCTTTGGGACAGCCACTTCTGGTTCGCGTGCGCGTTCGAAGGACTACGGGCGAATACATGCGATTATTCTGGAGTGACGCGCATTTTCGGCGGATCAACTCCGTGGTTTCATTTTTTCCAAACGATGGGGCATTGCATGACGTTACGTTTGGCGTGCCGGCCCTTGCCGGAACGAACCGTTTCCAATTGGAGTTGCGCAGTACCAGCGGTCATCTAGCAATAGAGCGAATTACGGTTGAAACGCGGCACTCGGCACCGGTTTTGCCGGTGTCGGCGCCGGTGCCCGTGATAATCGATAAAACGAATACGTACACGCTTTTTTCCGGCGCGCTTCAGATTCGCCACAGCGGAACGTGCTGGGGGGCGTTTTCGCTGTATGCAGACGGGACACGCATGGCGGATGGCCACGAGGCCGACTATTTAGTGTTTGAGAGAGAGGGGGTGCCCGAAGTATTATTTTTGAGTAATACGACGTTCCGCGCACTGGTTACTTCCACCAGTCTGGTAGAAGAGGCAATCGTGGTAGACAACCTGGGCGGGGAATGGACCTGTCGGCGTGTCTTCCGGAAGAACGCGCGGGCCGGGTCACTCGATGTGCATATAGAACTAGTCTGCGATCAGGCGCGGCGTTTAATCCACTTCCCGTGGATCACGCTTTTTCCGGGACTCGGAACGTTCGGAACGGAAAAGACCCAGGCTGTGGTGCCGGGAGTAGAATATCTGGCAAATGAACCCGGCAGCAGCGATGCGGATATAAAGAACAAGGGCCGATTTCGCCGGATACCGGCGCCACATAAGCTGGCGTACCCGCTGGCTGCTCTTTCGCACAATGGACGATATGTAGGTCTGACCTGGAAGTTGTCCAGGTATGCTGCACTCGTATTTGACTCGCCGGACCAGGTATTCAATTCCGGCAGTCATGTGATGGCGCTGTGGTTTCCGAATGTGGGGGATAGCCGGGAGGAAAACAGTTTGTTTGCCCATGACTCGCTCGAGGTAGCAGCAGGTGTTCCTGTGAGTCTGAGCGCAACAATCATGGCCGGGGAAGGTCAAACGATCGTTCCTGCCATACAGCAGTATATAGACCTGAACGGCCTGCCGGATCTGCCGGCATTTTCCTGGGGAATTACGAACACGACTGAACTGCTTGCGCGGGGCTGGCTGGACTCGGCCGTGAGTGACGGCGAGGGCGGATGGGACCACGCGAATTGGGGTGGCGAGAAACAGAAAGGACATACTGCGGCAGACGCATGCGCGTATGTGGCCTGGCTGGCTGAATACTGCCCGGAAGCCGCACTACGCGAGAGGCTGCTGGGAATTCTCAAGAAGGGGGTAACGTTAGTCCGGGAGAAGGACCCGTCGTTCAGCAGTGGAGTCTCGCATATTCGCATGCCGACGGCTGCTTTTCTATTTGATGCGGTGGAACCGTTCCTGAAGAATAAGGCAGACAACCCGCCGGAATTCCGGGATGCATTCAATGCCGATGGTGTGAGAGTGTACCATGTCAATAAAGGCAAACCGGATTACCGTGCAACTCATTTCGCCGACCACGCGAATGGTTACGGCGCGGCGGAACTGGTGAATCGACTTGAGCGGGCCTTGTATATGTGTGATCCGGAGTATACACGCAGATGCATAGAACTTCTGGACAAACAGACAGCGCTTTATCAGGGGACTGTGCCCCGCGGGGCGCAGACGTGGGAGATACCACTGCACACGCCCGATATTCTGGCCGCAGCGCACCTGGTACGGCAATACGTGCTTGGTTATGAACTCACCGGTCGCGCGGATTTGTTAGAAGAGGCACGTTATTGGGCTTGGACAGGACTGGCGTTTGTCTACCTGAATCCATGGAAAAGCTATGACCAGAATATGTATGCAACGGTTGCCGTGATGGGAGCGACAAGCTGGGAGTGGCCGATTTGGATTGGCCGTCCGGTGCAGTGGTGCGGTCTGGTGTATGCGGACGCGATAGCGCGGCTGGCTCAGTATGACTTGTCCGGGCCGTGGGAGAAACTTTCACGTGGAATAACGAACTGCGGTCTTTTCCACGTTTGGCCGAAGGGTTCGGGAGATTTGACGGGACTGCTTGCGGATTCGATCGGCGCCGATCTGCCGGACGATCATTGGACTCCGGCCATCAATCCCGGCACGGTGCAAACGGGTGTTCCGGCGTTGTTCGGAAAGCCGAAAAGCTATGATTATCATGTCTCGCTTGCAAGCGGCTGGGTAGTCCACGCGCCATGCGCACTTGTGATCGTAGAGGATTCAAAAGACGGGCTCAGGTTCGAGACAGCGGGATTTGGCAATCTGCCCTATCACGCGGCAATTCTGGGCATGCGGAATGAGCCGGATACAACCATCACGAAAAATCAATCCGACGCGAACGCAACAACTGTGTATGACGCCACGAACAATTGGTTGATAATCAAGAACCTTAAGGGACCCTGCAGCATAAATTGTATGGTAAGGCAACAGCAAAAAAATAACATTGAACAGGAACGTAGATGAGTAATGAAACAGGTGTGAAAGTTCCACTGAAAGCGATTCCGTTTAATCTGAGAGACGTGCGGCTGAAGACGGGTCCGTTTAAGAGCGCCATGGATCGCGCGGGGGCATATCTGCTTGATCTGGAACCCGACCGGCTGCTTTCCCGATTCCGCGAATACGCCGGGCTCGAACCGAAAGGGGAGATCTATGGCGGCTGGGAAGCGCAGAATCTTTCCGGTCATACCCTTGGCCATTATCTTTCCGGGTGTGCGCTGATGTATGCATCCTCAGGAGATGAGCGGTTTTTAGAGCGAGTGAACTATATAGTCGATGAACTGGCTGAATGCCAGAAGGCGAATGGGAATGGTTTCGCGGGCGGGATGCCCCGCGGCAGGGAAGTATTTGAAGAGGTAATAGCCGGAAAGATTACAACCAACGGATTTAATCTGAATGGGATCTGGGTGCCCTGGTACAATCTTCACAAAACATACGCCGGATTGATAGACGCGTATCTGTGCTGCGGAAGCGATAAAGCTCTGGCGGTGGCGATCGATCTCGCCGACTGGGCCTGCCGGACACTTGAGGGATTAAGCGATGAGCAGTTTCAAACGATGCTGGCGTGCGAGCATGGCGGGATGAATGAATCGCTGGCAACCCTGTATGAACTGACTGGCAACGAGGAATACCTTGCGCTTGCTCAGCGGTTCAACCACAGCGCGGTGCTCGAGCCGCTGATGAACCGGGAGGACCGCTTGACAGGTCTGCATGCCAACACGCAAATACCAAAATTGATCGGACTGGCCCGGCAATACGAGCTGACTGGCAACGAGATATACCGAACCGGAGCGAGTTTTTTCTGGGATGTTGTAACCGGGGAACGCTCGTATGTGAATGGCGGGAATAGCGAATCGGAGCATTTCCGGGCCAAGGAAGAAATCCACAAACATCTTACGCCGCTGACGGCCGAGACATGCAACACGTTTAACATGCTGCGTCTGACCCGGTTTCTCTTCGGGTGGAGTGCCGAAGGGAAGTATGCCGACTACTATGAGCGAGCGCTGTACAATCATATTCTGGCATCGCAGGAACCGACTAAAGGGATGATGATATATTTTTGTTCACTTAAGCCGGGACATTTTCACATTTATAACGATCCGTACAACAGTTTCTGGTGCTGCACGGGAACGGGGTTGGAGAATCATGTCAAGTATGGCGACAGCATTTATTTCCACAGTGACAACGAGCTGTATGTGAATCTTTTCATAGCATCCGAGCTGAGCTGGCGTGAGAAGGGAGTAGTCATTCATCAGGAGACCCGTTTTCCCGAGGAAGAGCAGACAGCGCTGGTCATAGCGTGCGAGGCGCCGACGTCTTTCACACTGAAAATCCGCAAGCCGTACTGGGTTGCAGGTACGTTTAACGTTGCCGTGAATGGTGAGCCCGTCAAGAGTACGCCGATAACGGATGGCTACCTGAGCATCGAGCGCGAGTGGCGTGATGGTGACCGGGTCACGGTAGCGCTGCCGATGGCGCTGCACACGGAAGCGATTCATGGGGATGAAAATAAAATCGCGATAATGTATGGTCCGATAGTATTAGCAGGAAATCTAGGCAGTGAGGGGCTTGAGGGAAAAACTTTTTCGTGTGAGCACACCGATCTGGAAAAACTTTCGGCGCCGACGGTACCGGTACTGGTATGTGGCGGCAGGGAAGTTTCTGAGTGGGTAACACCGGTTGCGGACACGCCGTTGACATTTGAGACGAAAGGGGTAGGTGATCCGAATGATGTTATCCTGATCCCGTTCTATGAAGCGCATCACCAGCGCTACACGGTCTACTGGGACATGTTCACTCCTGAAGCGTGGGGCGAGAAGAAGAATGAATATCGCGCTGAGGAACTGCGTCTGAAGGATATCGAAGCGAGAACGCTTGACCTAGTTGTACCGGAGATGCAGCCGGAGCGTGACCACCAGTTTACAGGAGAGAACACTGCCGCAGGGGAGGGGCACGGGCGCAAATGGCGCAAGGCGTTTGACGGCGGCTGGTTTTCCTATCAGATGAATGTTGAACCGAACGAGCCAGCCAGTTTGAATGTCGACTATTGGGGCGGAGATGGCGCTCCGTCGGCGGAAGCGATGACCAGTTGGAGTGGACAGCAACCGATGGAGTTTGAGATTCTTGTTGATGGGGAGAAGATAGCTGAGCAGCAATTGACCGGGCTGAAACCGGATAGCTTTGTCGATATCACGTATGAGATACCCGAAGCGCTCACGCAAGGGAAGCAGCGCATTGAAGTAAAATTTCAAGCGAAGCCGGGCCGGACCGCCGGACCGGTCTATAGCTGCAGGCTCTTCGTGCCCTAAATCCGCTCGCGTATCTCACGCCTCGTATCTACTGCACCTACGTCTATCGCGGAATTAGGGTCGTAGAGTAGTGCTGATAAATTGTAACGCATTAAAGAACATGAGATAGACGATGAAAAAGAGACTCACACTTGTATCACTGGTATCAATAGTATTATGCCTGTCATGTCATTCCGCGGTTGGCGCGGAAGGCTATGACTACTTTAACAATATCAGGTACCCGGCAACACGCCGGCCTGATGTGGCTCTGGACAAGATCAATCAGCAGGGTGGGCCGGACGCGGTTGGCTACAACAAGCGGGTCGTTCACTGGTGGCCCAAGAAGGGTGTAGATAGTGTGGATGTCCCTGAGGGTGTCGAAGCGCGCACTTGGACAGTCCGCACGGCGGAACTGGAGCCGCTGGTTGAAGCGGGATTCTACGCCAAATGGTGGCCAGTGGATTTACGCGGCAAGAAACAATTCAAGGCGCACCTGATAGGGTTTCGCGGCATAGGCAGTA
>CAZCLS010000206.1:0-7264 GCA_964499565.1 uncultured bacterium | reverse complement strand
ACCTATGCCTGGAGCCAGATGCCCGTTTCGATTAACAGCGGCACATCCCAATCTCAGATTGATGCTGTTGCCCGCCTGATGTACCATGCCGGCATTGCCGTCAGCATGAATTACGAAGCTGACGGCAGTGGCGCATACTCGCGCGACGTGCCCAAAGCTCTCAGAAATTATTTCAGCTATGACTGTCTTGACTTGTCATCCCGGCCGCGCGGTGAATCGTATGAACCCTGGTATTCTCGCCTCAGGAATGAAATCGAAAATAACCGCCCGGTTTACTATTCTTTTATGGATACAACATTCGGTGTCGGTCATGCGGTAGTAGTTGACGGTTGCAGGAACGGGAGCGAAATTCACATCAATATGGGCTGGGGCGGCGCCGGTACCGCCTGGTACGACCTGAACGATATCTCCTACGGTGCCTATGATTTCAATTCCGGGCATGATGCGGTATTCGGCATCTGCCGCAAGGGAGAACTGGACGACAAGTATGAACCTAATGAACTGAGCAGCTCCGCGTATGACATATCCGACATGATGGACCACTGGCTGAGTCAGACCAGCAACGGACCGGGTGTCCAGGCCAATGACGACTGGTATTCGGTCTCGGTCACGGAAGCGCCCGTAACCCTGATGATAACCAGCTCATTTCAGAATATCGAGGGCAACATAGAAATGATGCTCTTTAAAGGCGCTACCCAAGTCGCGGCTTCACGCACAACAAACAATGGCGAATCAATAGTGTATGACGTTCAGGATCCGGGAACATATTATATCAAGCTCGACAGCAACAATGCGGCTGGCTATCCCTATGTCAAAATTTTCTGGTTAAACCAATACGACCTGATGTATACTATACCTGAAGCGGGAAGTATGTGTGTTTTTATTTTCTGTGCCGGCTGGCTGATCCGGCGATGGTGTCAATGGAGCAATCCTCACTCATAGCATTCAAACGCATCTCCAAGCGGTTTGGCGGCGTTACCGCGTTGAACGACGTCAGTTTCTCCGTCCGGCAGGGCGAATGCCATGGCCTGATGGGTGAAAACGGCGCGGGCAAATCTACCCTTGGAAAAATTTTAGCCGGGATTCATGAGCCCGACGCAGGAAGTATTGCCCTGGGCAACACTATTACCCGGTTTCACTCCCCTGCCGACGCCGTGAAAGCCGGTATCGGCATGGTGCACCAGGAGCTGTCATTCTGTCCCGACCTGAGTGTCGCCGAAAATCTCTGCCTGGGACACTATCCCCGCCGCTTCTCCCTCTTTCTAAACCGCGCCGAAATGATTGCCCGCGCCGAAAACCTTCTCAAACAGATCGGTGTCTCGCTCGACCTGCATGCGCCCATGCGCTCCCTCTCCACGGCTCAGGAACAACAGGTCCAGATCGCTGCGGCTGTCGGTACCGGCGCCAATATTCTAATCTTCGATGAACCTACCAGTTCCCTTTCGGAAACCGAATCGCAGCATCTGTTTTCTTTGATTACTTCCCTTAAAAATCGCGGCGTTACAGTTCTCTACGTTTCTCACCGTCTTCCGGAAGTTCTCAGCCTCTGCGACCGGATTACTGTCCTGCGTGACGGCGCCTACGTCGGCACAATCAATCAAAATGAAGCAACCGAGGACCGGCTGGTTGAAATGATGATCGGGCGTACCCTGGACGAATATTTCCCCAAACATCTGGCGGCCGAACCGGGCCCGATCATTCTGGAAGTCGATTCATTAGCTTCTCCCGGGAAATTTTCCAGCGTTTCTTTCTCTCTCAGAAAGGGTGAAATACTCGGACTGGCAGGTTTGGTCGGCTCCGGCCGCAGCGACATTGCCCTGTCACTGTTCGGCTTGGACAGCAAGGCTACCGGGCGGGTCACTCTGAATGGCACGCCTCTGCCTCCCGGAAATATCCGGCAAAGCATGCGTATGGGAATCGGCCTTGTGCCCGAAGACCGCAAACGTCAGGGTCTGGTTCCCGGCATGGGCTGCCGCGAGAACTTCTCCTTAGCCATGCTGAAAGAATTCACCCGGCATCTGCTGATCGACCGCTGCCTGGAACGCCGCCACGCGCGTGAACTGTTCCGGCAACTCGATGTTAAATCTCCATCTCTGGATACCCCTGTCACCCGCCTCAGCGGCGGCAACCAGCAGAAAGTTGTGCTGGCTAAATGGCTGGCTCGCGCATCCAGAGTGCTGATAATCGACGAGCCTACCCGCGGTGTGGATGTCGGCGCCAAAGCTGCCATTCACGCCCTGATTGATTCGCTGGCCCGCAAAGGCATGGCCATTATTCTGATTTCATCAGAATTGCCCGAAATACTGAATCTGTCTACCCGTATTTTGATACTGCGGGAAGGCCGGTTAGCGGGAACACTTTCGCACAACGAAGCCAGCCAGGAAAAATTGTTGCGCCTGATGGCCGGTGTTGTTGAATCTACTGCTGCCTTTTTAACTTGAATCAGAGAGTTTTCTATGCCAAAACGCGATGACATCCACAAAATACTGATAATCGGTTCAGGTCCGATAATAATCGGCCAAGCCTGCGAATTCGATTATTCCGGTACGCAGGCGTGCAAAGCGCTTAAATCCCTGGGTTATCAGATTGTTCTGGTTAATTCCAATCCGGCTACAATTATGACTGATCCGCGTATGGCGGATGCAACGTATCTCGAGCCGTTGACGGTGAAATATATTTCAGAAATTATTGAAAAAGAACGTCCAGACGCGCTGCTGCCAAACTTAGGAGGGCAGTCCGGTCTCAATCTGTCGTCTGAACTGGCCCGGAATGGTGTTCTTGAAAAATTCGGGGTGAAGGTTATCGGTGTGAATATTGACGCGATTGAACGCGGAGAAGACCGCCAGATATTTAAACAAACTATGACCAGCCTGGGAATAGACATGCCGCGCAGTGAAATCGCGACAACCATCGAACAGATCGAAGATATCGCCCTGAGACTCGGTTTGCCGGTAGTCCTGCGACCGGCTTATACCATGGGCGGCACGGGCGGCGGTTTAGTCTATAACCTGGAAGAACTGCAAACCGTCGGCAGTCGCGGTCTGGCGGTCAGCTTAGTTGGCCAGGTGCTGGTGGAAGAATCGGTCCTCGGCTGGGAGGAACTAGAGCTTGAAGTTGTCCGGGATGCCAAAGGCCAGAAAATAACCGTGTGCTTTATTGAGAATGTTGATGCCATGGGGGTTCACACCGGCGATTCATACTGTACGGCGCCGATGCTGACCATCAGCCCTGAGCTGCAGAAACGCCTGCAAGACTATTCATATGCCATTGTAGACGCCATAGAAGTGATTGGCGGAACTAATATTCAATTCGCTCATGAGCCTGCTACCGGCCGTGTCGTCGTTATCGAAATTAACCCGCGTACCTCGCGCTCTTCGGCGTTGGCCTCAAAAGCAACGGGATTTCCGATTGCTTTCGTTTCTTCTCTCCTGGCCAGCGGACTAACCCTGGACGAAATCCCATACTGGCGGGACGGCACTCTCGAGAAATACACTCCCTCGGGCGAGTATGTGGTCGTAAAATTCGCGCGCTGGGCCTTTGAAAAGTTTAAAGGCATTGAAGATAAACTCGGTACCCAGATGCGCGCGGTCGGTGAAGTAATGAGCATCGGTAAAAACTACAAAGAAGCTTTTTTGAAAGCGATCAGGTCTTTGGAAAACGGACGCTACGGCCTTGGCTTTGCGAAAGATTTCCACCAGAAACCGCTGGAAGAATTATTGAATTTATTGAAGGAGCCAACCAGCGAACGCCAGTTTATCATGTATGAAGCATTGCGGAAAGGCGCCGATGTTGACGCCTTGTATGCTCTGACATACATCAAACCATATTTTATCTCTCAGATGAAAGAACTGGTAGAACGTGAAGAACAACTCCTGATGCACACCGGATCACTCCCGCCGGACACACTTTTCATCCAGGCTAAAAAAGATGGTTTCGCGGATAAATATCTTGCTCAAATCCTGCGCCTGCCCGAAAGTGACATACGGGCACATCGCCTTTCTCTGGGCCTGTCGGAAGCATGGGAACCCGTGCCCGTCAGCGGTGTCGAAAATGCCGCTTACTATTTCTCCAGTTATAATACTACCGACAAAGTTGACGTGAGCAGCGGCCGTAAAATCATGGTCCTGGGCGGCGGACCGAACAGGATCGGCCAGGGGATTGAATTCGACTATTGCTGTGTCCACGCCGCTTTTGCCATTCGCGACCAGGGGTACGAGTCTGTCATGGTCAATTGCAACCCTGAAACGGTATCGACCGATTATGACACATCCAATAAACTGTATTTCGAACCCTTAACCGTCGAAGACGTTCTCTCGATATACCAGAAGGAAAAACCTGAAGGTGTCATTGTTCAGTTCGGCGGTCAGACTCCTCTCAATATTGCCGCTGAACTAGAGGCACAGGGCGTCCGCATTCTGGGTACTAGCGTCGATGCGATCGACCTGGCGGAAGACCGCGACCGCTTCCGTACCGTCATGCAACGGCTCGAAATACCCCAGCCGCAGTCCGGTATGGCCAAATCCGTTGATGAAGCCTTGCGGATTGCCGCTGAGATCGGCTACCCCCTGATTGTGCGCCCATCCTATGTTCTCGGCGGCAGAGCTATGGAAATTGTCCATGACGAAGACATGCTTATTCAGTATATGTCCCAGGCCGTAATCGTCTCTCCCGACCGCCCGATTTTAATCGATAAATTTCTCGAAAATGCGATCGAGGCTGAAGCTGATGCAATTGCCGATGGTACCGACGCGTTTGTTCCTGCGGTAATGGAGCATATTGAATATGCCGGCATCCATTCCGGTGACTCGGCCTGTGTTATTCCGCCCGTAAGCCTTTCGCCTAACAGTATCAAGACTATCGAAGAGTATACTCGTAAAATCGCCATTGAACTGAAGGTGGTCGGCCTGATGAATATCCAGTATGCGATCAAAGATGATATCGTTTACATACTGGAAGCCAATCCGCGCGCAAGCCGGACCGTCCCGTTAGTCAGCAAAGTATGCAACATTCCAATGGCCCGGCTTGCCACGCAGATCATGCTGGGAGCCACGTTACATGAATTGAATCTTACACGCCAGTCGGTGCCGCATTTCGGAGTCAAGGAGGCAGTTTTTCCTTTCAACATGTTTCCGGAAGTCGACCCGGTTTTAGGTCCGGAAATGCGCTCCACAGGCGAAGTTCTTGGCTTGGCGGCTAATGCCGGCCTGGCATTTTTTAAAGCCCAGGAAGCTGCCAAACAACCGTTACCCGAAAGCGGCGGCGTTCTGATCACTGTAGCCGACCCTGACAAGGATGGCGCCCTGGAAGTCGCCCGGAAATTCAGAAAACTTGGCTTCAACCTGATTGCCACAAAAGGTACTCAAGCCTTTCTGGAACAAAACGGCATTGCGTCCGAACCTGTTTTGAAAATGCATGAAGGCAGACCGAATATCGTCGACGCTATTAAAAACGGATTGATTCAGTTAGTGGTTAATACCCCGGTCGGCCGGCTCAGCGTGAATGATGATTCCTATATCCGTAAAGCCGCGATCAAATATGGCATCTCGTATATTACAACCATAGCAGCCGCCCGCGCGGCCGCAAAAGGCATCGAAGCTCACAAAAACTCGCCCGGCCAGGTTCAAAGCCTGCAGTCGTACCATGCCGGCATTGCGCACTGATTATCTCTAACTTCAACCTGAAAAGGATATCCTATGGGTGGTTTCTTCGGCATTGCCGCTAAACAAAATTGTGTCAATGATTTGTTCTTCGGTACTGATTATCATTCGCACCTCGGCACCCGTCGTGGTGGTATGGCAGTTCAAAACCCGAACGGCCTGACCCGCTTTATTCACGATATCTCCAATTCCCAGTTCAGAACTAAATTTGAACCTGAACTTCCCCGCCTGCACGGCAATTCCGGCATCGGCATTATCAGCGATTATGAAGACCAGCCCCTGCTGATCCATTCACATCTCGGAGCCTTCGCCATCGTGACGGTCGGGAAAATCAATAATTTTAAATATCTGACTGAAAAGGCTCTTTCCCAGGGCCCAGCCCATTTCTCGGAGATGAACGACGGGGAAATAAATCCGACCGAACTTGTGGCAACCATCATTACCGGCGGTTCGACATTCGTGGATGGGATTCAGCATGTGCATGATTTAATTGACGGGTCATGCTCTTTGCTCATTCTCGCTGAGGATGGATTGTATGCCGCCCGCGACCGCTACGGCCGCACCCCTGTTGTCCTCGGTAAAAAGGATGGTTCATTTGCCGTGGCATCAGAAAGCTCTTCTTTGCCCAATGTCGGTTATGAATATATGCGCGACCTTGGTCCCGGTGAAATCGTCCGCATTACTCCAGGCGGTATCGAACAATTGAAACCTCCAGGCGACATTCTCCAAATCTGTGCTTTTTTATGGGTCTATTACGGGTATCCTTCTTCCTGCTATGAAGGAATCAATACCGAAAACGCTCGCTATCGCTGCGGCCGATATCTAGCTGATAACGATGATGAGGAGATCGATCTGGTGGCTGGTATTCCCGATTCGGGCACCGCCCATGCCATCGGTTATGCCAACCGAAAAGGTGTGCCATACGGTCGCCCGTTTGTAAAATATACTCCAACCTGGCCGCGCAGTTTTATGCCCCAGAATCAGGATATCCGCGACCTGGTCGCCCGCATGAAACTGATCCCGATTAAAGAATTGATAGATGGAAAACGCCTGCTGTTTTGCGAAGATTCAATTGTGCGCGGCACTCAACTGAAAGATACTATCCGCCGTATTTTTAACCGCGGCGCTAAGGAAATTCATATGCGGCCCGCCTGCCCGCCGTTGCTCTTCGGTTGCAAATTCTTGAACTTTTCGCGCTCTAAATCCGAACTCGATCTCGCCGGCCGCCGGGCGATTAACGAACTTGAAGGTATTACGGACCATGTGCCGCCCGAATACACTGATCCTGATTCCGAAAAGTACGCCGCCATGATTGACCTTATCAGGAGAAATCTGAAATTGACTTCTTTGAAATATCAACGCCTGGAAAATCTCGTTAAAGCTATCGGCCTGCCAAAAGAAAAATTGTGCACCTTCTGCTGGGACGGATGCGACGGCAGGAACAATAATAAATGATGGAGGTAAAAAGGAAATTCAGTATTACCCGGGCATTGCACCTGGTTGAGCGGGCTGCCGGAGAGTGGCAGGTGCCCTATCTTTCACAACCGCATGTCAAGCGTGACCCGATTAAAACACTGATCGCCTGTATCATGAGTCTCCGCACCAAG
>CAZCLS010000205.1:3294-7269 GCA_964499565.1 uncultured bacterium | reverse complement strand
GTTCTGAAAAGAATTCAATTTTGTCTGGATAATCTATGCGCCGATAGTGTCCTATGAATTCCAGCCGGCCTTTAAATTGCGCGAATGCCATAACGCTCCTGCGCTTTTTGTGCGTGCCGTTCTTTATCGGGGTTATGGTGGCTCATCGCCAGGCTTCTTACGCCCTCTCCGGCAGCTTCGATTTGGCTACGTATCGCTGGATCGCTCTCTGCATCTTTGCTGTCGCCGCTGTTTCCGATGCCCTTGACGGATATGTCGCCCGCCGCTTTAATCAGCAGACCGCCCTGGGTACGATTCTCGATCCCCTGGCTGATAAACTCCTGCTGATTTCCGCTGTTATCATGCTGAGCCTGATGCTTGGCACCGGCGAGCGCCTGATTCCCTTCTGGTTCATGCTCGTCGTCCTTTCACGCGATTTTATTATCCTGATCGGTATCATTATTATTTTCATGTTCAAAGGCCATGTCGATATCCAGCCTACCCTTACCAGTAAACTCACAACGACGTTTCAAATGCTCAGTATTGTTCTGACCCTCGCCGGCGGCCATCATTCAGTGCTTTACAGTACGCTCGCAGCCGCGGCCTTTCTGACTATTGTCTCAGGCGTTCAATATATTTCCATCGGCCTGCATATGCTGCATGACGATCATATTTCACCCCCGAAAGCTACAAGGGTCCCATGCTGACTGTCGCAATAGTAGGCCGGCCGAATGTCGGTAAATCTTCCCTCTTTAACCGCCTTGTCGGGCGCCGCGTCGCGATTGTCGATGAAACCAGCGGCGTTACCCGCGATCGCCTCTATACCACTGTCGACTGGTTCGGGTCCCGCTTCCAGCTCATCGATACCGGCGGCCTGGTCAGCGACCCCGATGAACTCGAAGTCACTATCGAACAGCAGGCCCAGCTTGCTCTCCAGGAAGCCGACCTCCTCCTGTTTACCGTCGATGGCCAGGACGGCCGCATGGCTTTAGACGATTTTCTGGTTGAAAAACTCCGCAAGACAAGCAAACCGGTCTGGATTGTTGTCAATAAACTCGATAACGATACCATGCAAACCTCCTGGACGGAATTTTCCGGCTATGGCCTGGAACGCATCTTCCCGGTCTCTTCTCTCCATAAACGCGGCCTCGATGCTCTTCTAGACGCTATCTGTGAGTTCGCCGCCTCTTTCAGCAGCGATGAACAGGATGCCGTTCAGTCTACCTCTATTGCCATTGTCGGCAGGCCCAATGCCGGTAAATCTTCACTTGTCAACGCCCTTACCGGCTCGCAACGCTCCATTGTGAGTGACGTGCCCGGCACCACCCGCGATTCCGTCGACGTCGCGCTTCAATGGCCCGTAACCCGCGGCGACCATACCGAAACGCGTGATATCGTTCTTATTGATACCGCCGGCATTAAACGCCGCCGGACCGTTAATACCAAGCTGGATGCCTATTCCATCAGCAGGTCCGAAGCCGCTATCCGCCGCTCTTCAGTCGCTATCCTGCTCCTCGATGCCAGCACCGGTATTACCGCTACTGATAAAAAAATCGCTAATCTGATTTCCGATGCCGGTAAAGGGTGCGTCATTGGCATTAATAAATGGGACCTGATTCAGGGGAAATATGACCAGAACTCGTTCTCTCAGTGGGCTTATCAGGAGCTGGCCTTCCTCTCGTATGCCCCGCTTGTTTTTATCTCCGCTCTTTCCGGTACTAATATCGACGCTCTCATTAATAAAGCCTGTGATGTCGACCTTATCGCTTCGGAAACGATCACGACCGGTGTGCTCAACCGGGTGATGACCCAGGCTTTTGAAGGACATTCTCCGCCGCTTATTAACGGTAAACGGCTCAAATATTATTATACTACTCAAACCGGCACGTCCCCTCCCCGCTTCCTGGTGTTTGTCAATGATCCCAAACGCGTATCACTGACCTATACCAGTTATCTTATCGGCAAGTTGCGTGGCGCGTTCGGTTTTGAAGGCTCTCCTATCGTTCTTAAATGGCGAGCCCGCTCTCATAACACCTAACGTTGCCGCTCGAACTGTATGCTGGTTATTATTATTGCCTATATTACCGGTGCGATTCCCGGCGGATACCTTCTCAATCGGTACCTGCCCGGCTTTCATATCCCTGTTCTGGAAAAATATCTGAACATGTTTCATTACTCTACCTTAGCCGCCAACGTCAGCTCGCCCCTGTATTCCATGCTGGCCGACGGTGTCAAAGGTGTCTCTGTGCTGCTCCTCGTTCCCTTCCTCGCCCGCCTGCTGGATGGTTCGCAGTGGCACTGGCTGGTCTATCCCTTCGTTTCTAACGGCTTGGTGCAAGCCGCTGCACTTGTCGCCGCGGTGTGCGGGCACGTCTTTGCGGTCTATGTCTGCGGATGGGGTGGAAAAGGCACCGCTGTCATGCTGGGCGGCTTCTTTATTCTGGCTCCCACTGCTACTATCATCGCTCTCGTCATCTTTGTGCCGGTGGCTCTCTTTACTCACACCGTGCTGTTCGGCTCTTTAACCGCCGCCTGCTCTATGCCGCTGCTCCTGTGGTTTACCAATCCTGATGACGTTCCACTCCAGCTCTGTGCTCTTTTCCTGGCCGTGCTGTCCGTCCTAACCCATTACCGTGATATTCAACTGCGTCATGCCGTTACCTGATAAACATTCTGTTCGTCCTGTTCATGTCCAGAACCGCCAGCGCAGGCTGCGCCTCAAGCTCAGCGCGGTCCGCTCCCTCGCCGGCCTGGTCCTTGACGCTGAATCTGTTCCCCCCGCCGTCGGCATTACCATCGTCTTTGTCCGTGATTCCGTTATCCGTGAGTATAATCGCCGCTATCTGGATCATGATTTTCCTACCGATGTCATCAGTTTTCAACCCGATCCTTCCGATTCCCTGCCCGCTGATGAACCTTCAGCCGGTGATATTATGATTTCGGTTGATCATGCGATTGCGTATGCCGCCGAGAACAACCTTCCGGCAACCGAAGAACTCGCTCGCTATATTGTGCACGGCATCTTGCACTGCCGTGGTTATGATGATCTGCTTCCCGCGCTTGAACGTCGTATGCGACGGCGCCAGGAACTGCTTCTGCAACGCTGGCTTAAAACCGGCATGCCTGTTGCCGAATCTTATGTAACCGGTTAACAACCTTTTCTATATGAAATGAGCATAACAACTATTGTATTTGTTTCAAGCTTGTCTGCCTGGTTTATCTGCACTGTTCTGGCTGGCTTGTTCGCCACCGCTGGCGCGGCCCTGTCTCGTCTGCATATCCGTGAACTTGTCGAGTCCGAAGGCGCAGACCATTTTCGTACTAATCTCTGGCTGCGCCATTCAGGACGGATTCAGGCTGCTACCCGCATCTGGCATGTCCTCTTCCTGATCGTCGCTGCAGCGCTCGTGCCCGTTGTTGTCGTTCGGTTGAACGCGTCTGTTTCTGCCGGTATGATCGCCGCCATTTCTGTAGCTGCTCTCCTGTTTACCGTTCTGGCCGGCGTTCTCGTCCCCTGCTTTATCGGCGCCGGTTATGCCCAGCGCCTCGCTTCGGTTTGCATCCGTCCCCTCTCTGCCTGGTCGTCTATCACCCTGCCGGTTAATTCCGTGCTGCTCAGTGTCGCCGGCGCTTTCGCCGGTATGGCCGGCGTTCATATGCATAAAGATGATGTCTTCGTTAACGAAGATGCCGATGAAGCAATGAATGAAATCAGCGACAAGGAAGATACGCTCGAAGCTGAAGAACATGAAATGATTCGCTCAATCTTTGAGTTCGGGGAAACCGTTGTACGTGAAGTTATGACCCCACGGACCGCTATGGTTGCCCTCCCGGTTACTACTTCGCTGGAAGACGCTATCAGCATAGCCCTGGATAAAGGTCATTCCCGCCTGCCCGTCTATCAGGACGACGCCGACCATATTGCCGGCATTTTTTACGTGCGTGATGCGCTCAATTACTGGAAAGATCGCCGTTCGGCCGAGTCCCCTCCCCTGG
>CAZCLS010000205.1:0-3194 GCA_964499565.1 uncultured bacterium | reverse complement strand
CTCGATATTAATCTGCCTGAAGAAGAAGATTTTGATACCCTCGGCGGATACCTTATGTTCAAATTGGGCCGCCTGCCTACCGAGGGTGAAGTCCTGCATGAAAAAGATTTCGATTTGCGCGTCCTTAAAATAACCGACCGGCGAGTCGATCGCCTTGAATTAGTGCGCCATCCTCAATCTGCTGCCGGCGAGGAAAACCTGTCATGAAACATTTCAGACGCTACTTTTTCGCCGGCCTGGTCATTGTCCTGCCGATTGTCGCCTCAATCTGGATGCTCAACTTTATCTTCAATCTTATGACCGGCTGGATTATGCGCCTGACGCTCAGAATTACTAACTATTACGATGTCGATTTTCTCTGGTACCATTTGATGGCTTTGCGTGTTATAGTGCTCATTATCATGGTCGTCTCCATTATGCTCCTGGGCGCTTTCGCTACGCGCGCGATCGGCAGCCGTATCACTAATTTATTCCAGCGCTCGCTCGGTAAAATCCCCCTGTTTAACCGCGTGTACGGTTTCAGCAAACAAGTTATTAACGCCTTTGCCATGCTGAACAGCCGGGACAGTGAATTCAAACGGGTTGCCTTGATCGAATATCCCAAAAAAGGGATCTTTACCATGGCTTTTATCACGAATCAAACCGGCCCGCGCCTGAGCGGCTATATCACCGAACGGTTTCCAGAGATGCAGTCCGAAGAACTGTTTATGAACGTTTTTGTTCCTACCACGCCGAATCCCACCTCGGGTTTTTTCCTTGTTCTGCCGGCCAGTGCGGTCCATATGCTGGATATTCCGGTTGAAGACGCGGTGAAACTGATAATTTCCGGCGGGGCGGTAACGCTTGATGAGGTAATCGCGGAGACGGTCCATGGAAAATAGAATTAATCCCGAAGTGCTCAAAAATCTGCTGGCTGCCAGAGAATATCGCGAACTCGCTGCCCTCCTGTCCGCTCAGCATCCCGCCGATATTGCCGAAGTGCTCGAGGATCTTGAACCCGATATTCAGCAGGAATTGTTTAAACTGCTTGATATTCAAATCAGTGCCAGCGCCCTCAGCGAACTTTCCCCCGAAGACCGTGAAGAACTGCTCGAATCTATTGATGTTGACCACCTTTCCAACCTGCTTGAAGAACTGCCTGTCGATGATGCCGCTGACATCCTGGGTGAACTCACCGACCAGAAAATCGCTGATGTTCTGAATAAACTTGAACCTGAGGATTCGCGCGAAATTAAGGAGATCCTCGAGCATGAAGATGATACCGCCAGCGGTATCATGGACCCCGATCTGCTCTCCGTGCAGGAAACTATGACTGTCGGTCAAACCCTTAAAGCCGTCCGTAACCTGGAGCTGGACCCCGGTGAGGAAATTTATTATGTCTATGTCGTCGATTACCAGCAGCATTTAGTCGGTACTATTACTCTCCAGAAACTCATCCAGGAAGATGAATCTCGTCCGATCGGCTCCGTTATGAACCGTATGCTCGTGTCTGTTCTGCCGAATACCGACCAGGAAGATGTCGCCCAACTCGTTAAAAAATATAACCTTGCCGCGATCCCCGTCGTCGATGAACAGGGCCGGCTTAAAGGCCGCATCACGGTCGATGATATCATCGATGTCATTGAAGAGGAAAATACTGAGGACTTTCTCAAATTGGCCGGCTTTACCTTCAGTGAAGAAACCCGCTCTATGCTCATGACTGCCGTGCAACGCATGCCCTGGCTTATCGTTGCCCTGGTCGGCAGTCTCATCGGTACCCTTATCCAGCGCTTTTACCAGGGCCCCCTCTCCGAAGCCGAATATAGATTGTTCGGTCCCTTTGTCGTCGTTATCGCCGCTATGGGAGGAAATGTCGGTATCCAGTCCTGCACTACTCTCGTCCGCGGTATCGCTACCGGTGATATCGAAGGTAAAATAGGCGCCGCTATCCTTCGTGAAGTTTCTATCGCTGTTATGGTCGGTATTGTCTGCGCGCTCATCGGCGGCGCTTTTGCCTATATTAACGCCCACGCCTGGTATGTCAGCGCCGTTGTCGCCTTCTCGCTCTTTTTCGCTATCATGATAGCCTCCACTCTCGGCGCGCTCGCTCCCGCTACCTGTAACCGCCTCGGCATCGATCCGACTGCCGCTTCAGGTCCTTTCGTTACGGTTACGATCGATATCATCGGTATCGCTATCTATTTCGCCTGCGCTCTCCTCGCCCTTAACTACTTCAGTTGAGTCCCCGGCTTCGTCTGCATACCTTGAACTACCTTCATAAACCGCTCTATCTTCTCCGGGTCTTTGATCCCCGGCGCTTGCTCGACTCCTCCAGCTACATCTACCCCGAATGGCTCTACCGCCCTGATCGCTTCCGCTGCATTCTCCGGTGTCAGTCCTCCCGCTAACAGTACTGGAATTCCATACCCGGTTGCTTTGCGCGCTAACTCCCAGTTTGCTACTGTGCCTGTGCCGCCGTAGGAGCCTTTAACTGCCGCGTCAACCAGAATCATTCGCGCAAATGAATATTCCCTTATCTGCTCCAGGTCGGTCTCTGCCGATAATCGCAGCGCGCGTATCACCCGGTCGCCCCATTGCTCGCAAAACAACGGTTGTTCATCTCCGTGAAATTGTAACAGGTCCAGTCCGCATTCCCGCTCAATTTGCATGACATCTTCGGACGGCGTATTCACAAATACTCCGACGCTTATCACCCGCCCTCCCAACTCTTTGATTATTTCCGCCGCGCGCGCCGGAGGAATGTACCGCGCTGAAGCTGGATAAAAATTAAAGCCAATTGCCGTGGCGCCATGTTCGGCCGCGCACAGCGCGTCCTCAAGGCGTGTTATCCCGCACATTTTAACAAAAAGTGACATGTACTGATATATGGTTAATGGTTAATGGTTAATGGTTAATGGTTAATGGTTGATGGTTGATGGCCGGACAGGCGTCAGCATGGCTGGTCCCGCCAACGGCGCGGATTAATGATTGACAAACAAAACCACAAGTCCCTTCCCATCCATACCAACTGCAAAATCTGCCCCGGAGCAGATTTTAATCCTCACCTGCTCTCACTCAACTCCGCTCCCTTCACACTCCACACTGCAAAATCTGCCCGGGAGCAGATTTTAATCCTCACACCGCTTCAATCGTTGAGGGCGGTTTTGTCGTAATGTTATACGTTACACTGACGACACCGGGCACTTCACTGACGA
>CAZCLS010000204.1:0-7315 GCA_964499565.1 uncultured bacterium | reverse complement strand
CGGCAATGGCGGCAGTTATAGCGGCGGCGGCGGCGGCGGGAGCATAGCGGTGTATTACGACCAGAGCTCTTTCCTGGGCTATACTAATTCTAACGTGAACGGCGGGGTCGGCTGGAATTCTCAGTATGCCCAGCGCGGAACGATGGGGTTTTTTGACCGTACCAGAGACTACCTGGGTGTTTATCAGAGCAGGTTCGTTATATCGAATAATACCGATTCGTCCTATGCCCGAATCAGCGCCGATAACGGTGCCGAACTTATCTTTGGCGATAACTCGCTTATTACCGTAACCGGCCTGCTGGCGATTACTCGCGGCAGCAGTGTCAGTATCGGCGGTGGTTCGCGCGTGGCTGTCGATGACACAATCTTGCTATCCGGCGCGTCTGATTTCCAGTGCCGGAGCATCAATGCTACCGGCCAGGTAGCCGGAACGTGGATAGGGCAGGGAGTTTCAATTACGGCCGGCATGGTTTGGATCGAGGCCGGCTCTTCTCTGAACGCTGACAGTCAGGGGTATACTGCCAACGGAAACGGCATTGCCGGCAACGGTCCCGGCGGCGGTGTCTCTTTCAGTTCCTATGGCGGCGGCGGCGGCTATGGCGGCCGGGGCGGCCGCGGTAATGATGAGCGCGCGTCCGGCGGTCTGCCGTATGGTGACCCTTATCAACCGGTAGAACTCGGGTCCGCGGGCGGTAACAGTGATACCGGCTATGGCGGCGGCGCGATGCATATGATTGTCGGCGGGGTTCTAACTCTGAACGGCCGGATCGGCGCTGACGGCATAGCCGGAAATGGCTCCTATGCCGGCGGCGGCTCGGGCGGCTCGGTCTGGATTGAAACGCATGGGTTTACCGGATCAGGTTTTCTGGAAGCGAACGGCGGCGCCGCCGGCGGGTATGCCGGAGGCGGCAGCGGCGGCAGAATCGCCGTGTATTATGATCAGAGTTCCTTCAGCGGTTATGCTAACGCTTCAGTCGCCGGCGGGATCGGCTGGAATTCCCAGTCCGCCCAGCGCGGCACGCTCATATTCATTGACCGAACCGCCAATTCTCTGTATGTGCGTGACGGCCGGTTCACGATTGCTGCCGGGGTCACATCTCATTATTCGCGCGCGGTGATTGAACATAATGGCGATCTGTTTATCGATGAAGACTCGCTGTTTATTGTCGACGATGAGTGTATTGTCGATGATAACAGCCTGATAACCATCGGCGGTGGTTCGCGCATGATCGTGTCTGCGGCCCTGATTCTTACCAACGGCTCTTCCATAGTCTGCCAGGGAAAAGACACGGACAGTACGAATGAATTCGGCCAGTGGACCGGAGTTGGTGTCAGTCTCTATACGTCAAATCTGCTGATTGACGCCATGTCATCTCTGAATGCCGACGGCCAGGGATACACAGCCGCCGGGAATAGTGTGTCAGGTAATGGCCCGGGGGGTGGTGTGGTGTACAGTTCTTATGGCGGCGGCGGCGGCTATGGCGGCAACGGCGGGCGCGGCAATGACGATCGCGCTGCCGGCGGTCCAGTGTATGGCGATGTGTTTTACCCAATGGACTTGGGCTCGGGAGGCGGTAACGGCCCTGACGGCCATGGCGGCGGTGCACTGCACGCCGTGGTCTGGAATGTGTTGCATCTGGACGGCCGTGTCAGCGCTGACGGCAATGACGCCCCGGGCTCATATGCCGGCGCTGGTTCGGGCGGTTCGATCCTGATGGAAACCGATACACTCTCCGGTTCAGGTGTTATACATGCCGATGGCGGCGGCGCGGGCGGATATGCCGGCGGCGGCGCCGGCGGGCGTGTGGCCGTGTATTGCCTGCAGAACAGTTTCAACGGCTACAACGCCTCTACGGTTAATGGTGGTATCGGCTGGAACTCACTCTATGCCCAGAAAGGGACGATGGCGTTTTTCGATACTGATGATAATACTCTTTCCGTCTATGGCAGCCGGTTTGTTTTCCCGGCCGGTTTGACGTCTCTTTACGCCAATGTGGTGATCGAGTATGAAGGTGATGTGTCTATTGAAGACAGCGCGGAATTCACGGTGGAGAACATGTGTACTCTGCGCAATGCCAGTGTGCTTACGATCGGCGGCGGTTCAGCCCTGATTGTTAATAATACCTTAGCGGTATTAAGCAATTCCAGCATTATTTGTGAAGGGCGCGATACGGTAACAACCAATGCGGCCGGTGAATGGATCGGTGTTGGTGTCAGTATCAGCGCGACGAATATCATAGTTGAAACCGGGTCAATGATCCATGCCGACGGCCAGGGATATTTGGCAGCGGGTAATGGTCTGTCAGGGGCCGGACCGGGCGGCGGTGTGTCATTCAGTTCCTATGGCGGCGGTGGCGGGTATGGTGGTGTGGGCGGCCGCGGCAATGACGAACGCGCGGCCGGAGGCCCGGTGTATGGTGATGTTTTTTATCCTGTCGACCTGGGCTCGGCCGGCGCTAACGGCGCTGACGCGAATGGCGGCGGAGCGATCAGATTCCTCGTCCACGACACCTTCATTCTGGACGGCCGTGTCAGCGCTGACGGCAGTGCCGCCGTGGGCTCATATGCCGGTGGTGGTTCGGGCGGCTCGATCCTGATTGAAACCGATACACTCTCCGGTTCAGGTGTTATACATGCCGATGGCGGTGGCGCCGGCGGATATGCCGGCGGTGGAGCCGGCGGGCGCGTGGCTGTCTATTACCTGTCCGGCAGTTTCGGCGGCTACAGCAATTCTACTGTCAACGGCGGCACCGGCTGGAACACGCAGAAAGCCCAGAAAGGTACCATGGCCTTCTTTGACACTGATGATGACGATATGTTCGTCTACGGCAGCCGTTTTGTGTTTGCTGACGGATTAACCGCAGCGTACGCCGATATCGTTTATGAGCAGAATGCCGAAGTGACGGTCGGTATCGATGCCCGCCTGACTGCCGCGGGCATGCTGCTCCTGCGAGAGCAAAGTTCTCTTACCATCGGCGGCGGGTCCGAACTGCTGGTGCAGGGAGAATTGCGATTAACAAGTAATGCCGCGCTGTTCTGTAATGCGAAAAATGTTTCCACAACCAATGACGCTGGTCAGTGGACCGGGATTGGTTCAACGATCAGCGCGACGAATTTTAGTATTGATGCCACCTCAGTACTTTCCGGCGATGGCCGCGGATACGTCCCAGCCGGGAACGGTCTGTCCGGCGCGGGGCCGGGTGGCGGCATTTCGTATAGTTCCTATGGTGGCGGCGGCGGTCATGGCGGTCTGGGCGGTGACGGTAACGATTCACGCGCTTCGGGCGGCGTAACGAACGGGCTTGCATTTTATCCGGTTACTCCCGGCTCAAGCGGCGGCAACTCGTCCGCCGGCTATGGCGGGGGTGCTATAAAGATCAATGTGGGAGATGTGTTTCTCCTGGATGGCACGGTCAGCGCAAATGGCAGCAACGGTGACGGCAGTTATGCCGGTGCCGGCGCGGGCGGCTCGCTGTATGTCGAAACATTCACCCTGGCCGGCTCAGGCGCGTTCAGCGCCAATGGCGGTTCAGCCGGCGGCTATGCCGGTGGCGGAGCGGGCGGTCGGATCGCGGTGTATTATATGACTAATCTGTTCAGTGGCATGGACGCTTCTTCCGTTGACGGCGGTACCGGCAGAAATAGCGGGGAAGCCGGCACGATCCTTTTCTACGGTCCGCGCGAGCGGTTTTTCGTGTCGGCCGGTTCGGAGTATTGCGCCACCCACCCCAGCATGTTTGTTTTGCGCGGTGGCAACCCTGTACCGGTCGGCGCGCGCGTCCAGTGCCTGGCGTCCGGAACAGATGGTGATGGGGCTTTCGCGCCGCCGGCAACTAACGGCTGGAACGCAGACGTAGCTGACGGCACAACCACCTACGGCTATTTTACTCCGGCGGCATGCCGTGAAGACCGGGTGCGTCTGACCTGGATGGGCGATGACAACGCTGAAACAAAAGCGCCCGATGCCGGACAGCCCGGGTTTGTCACAAGCTCGATAGGATTCTGGAACCGTACCCGCATGGGCTGGCTGAGGGCATTTTCGGCAGGCACTATTACCGGTTCGGCGTTTTATGCCGATACGCATAATCCGGATACGACGCTCAACCGGCCCGGCGCGCCGAATTTCGCCTGGCAGCCGGCTCAGATGGTTATTTCGAATGTAAATCCGGCTTACCATGTCCTGTTTGACGCGGCGGTTACGGATAATTTTGAATATTTGGAAGGATCTGTTTACAGCACTGTCGCCGGTGGCGACAACCTGCTGCAAAGCAGCTGGCTTGTAGCGGAATACCGCTATGCCGGGTCCGCGGAGTGGCGCCTGCTGGACGATTCCTTAGGCCCTGACGGAGACTTCAGCGGGAAACTTGACGCGCCGGCTTTTCCGACCAGCGCCTGGGTGCGTGTCCGCGTCAAAGACGAGTTCACTAACCGTAACGGCTTCCCCGTCAGCCAAGAGTTCCTGGTAGCCGATATTCCCGGCGCGCTTGTCGTAGAACAATTCACCACCGGCACAATCCTGACTAACGCCTGGCCCGTGCGCGTGCGCGGCAGCGCTGCTAACGCTTCCCGCGTTGTTCTGTCCAATCTGTCTACCGGCGTAACCTATCCCTGCACCGGCACGACCGATTGGCAGATTGACCTGACCGGCAACAACAATTCACTGCAGCAGTACCGGGCGGTGGCTTTCGGTGGCAGTTTCAGCACCAGCGCCACGGCGTCGGTAACGATCGATCATGACAATATTCCTCCCGCGGTAACCATGATTGCTCCGGTCAATAACGCCACCAGCAGGTCAACAACAGTCTCTTTGACATTCAGCGCGACTGATGACCGGCACGCGGTGGCTTTCACTGAAATATCTACCAATAGCGGTCTGTCGTGGTTCCTGTTTTCGTCAGGAGAAACGCTGACGTTCCCCGACCATTCCTGGCAGCACTGGCGCGCCCGGGCCACTGATAATGTCCCGTCCGGCAACACCTCCGCGGGAACTACGGAGTATGCTGTCTATATTTTTGAAGAGATTGACCTGGATGTCCTGTGTGTCTGGCCGCGTCTGATCGGCGCTACCCAGACCGGCTGGGTGGAGTATGTGACCGACTTTGGAACCGGGTACGAAATCTACGCGGATGATGCCTCCGGCTCCCACTTGGTGGCTGCCGGCTCCTGCGTCGCGGGCTGGAACCTGGTTCCGTTCTACGGCGGCGACCTGCCTGGCCTGCAACTCGATACGCCGTACGCTCTGTCCCTCAAAACCGGCGACCAGGTGTTTAATGCCGGAGAGGTAACTATTGTGGCAGATCTGTCAGTCGATCCCAAAGTACCGTCAACTGATGATGACAATGACCAGATTTATATTAAGTACAGCAGCAAAGGCGGCACGATCAGAGCTGAAGGCCGGACGTTGTATATTGAGAACGGCACGCCGAAAGACAAGATCAGCGTTAAAGTTAAAGCCGCTAAAGGTTCCGGCGATGGATTGTGCACGTTGAGTGGCATTATAACCGACAGCGGCTTTGGCGGTATCAGTGTGCCTGGCACGCTGGAACGCCTGGAAGCGCGCGGAGCGGCCGGCAAGGTCCAGGTCAAAGGCGGGAATCTCGGCCTCGCGTGCGCCACCCGCAGGTTCTTTGTCACGGTCGATGGCCCTAGGGAAAAATCCAAAGGCACCGTGATGGTTCAGGCAGGCAAGAACAAATCTACCGGCAGTGCCGTCGGAGGGAATATCTATGCCAACATTCTGTGCGGTGTGCTGAATGCTGAACCGTATGGCGTAGCGTCCCGGGGCGGATTGAAGATGGTAGCGGTTAAAGGCGGCAGCCTGGGTATTATAGGAACCAACCGTTGGCTGTGGGCTTCTTCGATCGGCAAAGTCCTGATAAAAGGTAGCAAAGTTTCAGGCGGCAGTATCGCTGATTACTCACTGTTCTGTACGGATGAGGTTAAGGCCGGGTCGGGCCTGAGTATCGGTTCTATCCTGGCTTCGACTGTCCTGGACAGCTCAGGCGTTAACACTAATACCCGCGTTGTCTGCGGTCACCGGCCCGATATCAATCCGCTGGACGTTACCGACTGGACTACAGAGACGGTTACAAAGGCATTCGGCAAGCTTACGGTAAAAGGCGCTGCCCTGGAAGGCGCCTGGGTCATTACTGCCTGGCCCAAAGGCTCGAAAGGCAAATGCGTAAAAACAAAAGGTAATGACAGCGCAGCCTGGATTGTAGGCGGTACCCCGGAATAGGAGGGACAGAGATCAATGGTGAATACGTTTCGTTACATTTGCAACTGAACCAGCATTTTGATATAGTACTAGTGGTGTTCTCCGTTAAAGTTACCGTATCATTTGCGGTAAAAAATATTGGTATTTTTTGTTTTTTGCGAAAAAACAGGAGTAAACCTGTTTAAGCAATAAAACGACCGTTTGCAGGCGGTCTTATTATCTAACTACAGGAGATACCATGAAACATATCTTATTACCCATATGTACCCTTTTGGTCTGTGCAAGTGTTAACGCGGCAGTTATCTGGCAGACCGGTTTCGAAAGCGGAGAAGGCTATTCCTTGGGTACAATCAACGGGCAGCAGGACTGGAGTCTTTATTATCTTACCGGCAGCCGCTCGACCGGGATGGTGACCAGTACCGTCTCGGGCGGAAGCGTGCCCGAAGGTTCCCAGTGCCTGTGGCTCGGGCCGGGTACCGCCGCATGGTCCGCGGTTATCCATCCCATCGACCTGTCAGGCACCGACCTCGAAGCAAATTACGTTTCGATTGCTCTTAAAGCATGGCCGGACGCGGACTATTGTGAAATGCGTCCAATGGATATCGGCACGGGGTATTCCAATATTGTTATGCGTTTTCTCGCCTTTGGCGGCAATCTGTGGATTAGCGCTGACGAAAATAATGATGGAGCCAATGAATGGTTTATTTCAGGTTCCCCCGGCGCCAGCTATCTGCAATGGCACGACTGGAAAGTCGTGCTGGATATCAATGCTAAAAAAATTGTCAGAATTGAAGCTGATACCAATGTCTGGGAATTTAATAATGTCTTCTTTTATAATAACGGCGCTGGCCAGGTTGCTTCAACGGTTAACCGGATCCGTCTTTCAAACAGTGGCGTTAATGGTTCCAGCGGACGCAGGGAAAATTATTTTGATGCCATCAAAGTTGCGACCGAAACAAAACCCGCCAAGCCGCCTGGCATCTTTGCTACTCCGGAAAGTCTGACGTTCAATAATGCTGATACTACCAGAATAGTGACCGTGCTTAATACCGGAACCGGATCGTTCAGCTATACCGTCAGTTCCCTTCCCGCCGCTCC
>CAZCLS010000203.1:0-7320 GCA_964499565.1 uncultured bacterium | reverse complement strand
AAGTGAACATAAGTGAAAAAAAGTGAACATAAGTGAAAAAAAGTGAACATTGCATAGAGTAAACAGTTGACTGCGTGATAAGATATTCGTGAGCGTTTCATGGTTGAACCTCCGGGTAGCCCGCCTGTCCAGATCTGGGGACAGGCGGGCATTTTTATTTTTGCGGGTTGTGCGCTATGGCTAAACGACGGTGCTTAAAGTGTCATTGCTGGTTTCGGCAGGCGAATGTATATAACTGCATCTGCCCGACCTGTACTGAAACAAATAGACGGTGTCCGACACCGATTACTCCCTATAAGGTTGTAAAGTGAGCCTTCCCGGCTTTATCTCCAGTCTGTTCAAACGCAACCCGGTATCTATGCAGGTGCCGGATAAGTTGCTGACCAGTATTGACAGCGGACCGCGCATGAGCGCGATGCCGTTCGTCACGCGCAACAATTTGCGCCGCCTTACCCACCTTGATTTACTCGATTACGCTAAAAGCGGTTATTCCCCCGATGAGATTATGGACGTGCTTTGCCGCGCGCATCCTGACGTTTCCCAGGCGGTTTGGGAGTTTACAACGCTGTGTAATACCGGCCTGACCCTTACCGTAGAAAATCCGGGCGGCAGCGCGAAACGGCAGCAGGATTGGTTGAATGATTTTGTGCGCTCGCTCGATTTCGGCTTTGAAGGCGATCCGGCCTATACGGAAGATCGCTCGCTTGAGCGCTTGGTAAATACTACCCATGCTTCCATGTATGTGCGCGGCGCGGCCTGCTGCGAATTGTTGGTAGACCGACAACTTACCCCGCTCAGTTTTTATCCCCGCCCTCCGACGCGGGTAGAGTTTGTGCGCGACCCGAAACGGCCCGACCGCCATATCCCTTACTGGAACAATGGCAGCGGGGTGCGGGTGCCGATCGACAACAATCGCTTCTTTTATCAGGCGGTCGGCTATGACCCTGACGACCCTTACGGTACGTCGATGATTGAGCCGGTTCTGACGGTTGTATTTTTCCAGGTACGGCTTTTGACCGATCTGGCGCAAATATCGCGCCGGGTCGGATTCCCGCGTGTGGATGTGGCGTATGATGAAGAAATTGTCATTGCGAACGCTAAACGCATATTGGGCCTGGGCGCTGATATAAGCGAACTGAAAAAATATGTTTATGAACATCGGCGGCGGTTTGAGAGTAATTTCCAGAATACCCAGCCGGAGGACCCGCTTTGTCATGACAAGGGCGTGAATGTAAGCTATCTCGAAAGCAAGTATGGCGCTCAAGCGGTTGACGCGACATCGCTGATGGAATTGCTGTCTCAGCAGATTTGCAGCGCGTGTAAGATGCTGCCGTCGCTGATGGGGCGGTCAAAGCGCAGCGCGGCGGGCAATAGTGATGAGGAAGTGGCCTTATTCATGCAATTTCTGGCAGCGGTCCAGCGCGGCAGCAGCCGGTATTTCGGCGCGGCGTTTACCACCGCCCTGCGGTTGAATGGGATGCGCGGGTATGTTGTCGCTCATTATCCGTCGATTGAACTGCGGTCGCCGACTGAAGTGGAACAATGGGTAACGACCCGGATTCACAACCAGGCCAAACTCTGCTATGCGCGTGTTATCACGCTGGATGAATTCAGGCAGAGTTTGCGGCGGCTTCCGGGGGCGGTACCGGCCGTTGTCGTTTCGGATAAGAAGATGTGGGAGATAGTTGAAGTGCTGGCGAAGGTTGACGTTAATCAGATTGAGCGCAGTGGCCCGTCCACCCAGGACCGGGACAGTAAAAACAAGAAAAATAACACGTTTGATAATTCCGTGAATGCGCGGGATTTATTGATACAGAGACTACATGGAGGCCGGTATGACGGCTGAATTTGAGATAAATAAACCGAACAAAAAAGCACAATCTAACCCGCGTGATTGCCATAAACGCACAAAAAGGATGCTGCGCGCCGAACGTCTGCGCAAGCGGATGATGCGTGAACATTTTGGCGACGCATTAACAGTAAGAGGTATTGAATATGGAACTTGATTTACGTCCGAACGAACAGGAACTGGCACGTATCAATCAATTATGCCCCCAGCCCCAAACGGCCGAGCAATGCTCGGTAATTCCGGTCCTGATATTCGATCAGGCGTTGACGGCATATTACACCCGCGCCGATGAATCGTGGCTGCGGCGGGCGGAAGCTAATATCAACGGCGCTGAGGGCGTATCGTTCATGAAGCATCACGACAAGACAAAAGATCCGGTCGGGCGCGTGTTTGAAGCTGCGGTCGGCACGAATGATACGGGCATGTCTCTGAATGGCAAGGTAGTTGTGTTTGACGCTGACCTTGCTGAAAAGTATAAGAACGGCACCTTCAAGGCTGTATCTGCCAGCGTTGCAAGCTCGTGGCTGAAATGCAGCGTGTGCGGCAATGAATGGCTGTCACATGCCTGTATTAAGGATGCCAATAAAAACGAAGAAACATGGCATTGGCCCGGCGAAGAATTTCGCGGAGAAAAATGCTTTCTCTGGCACATGGCCGACCAGGACGACGAACACGCCGGTATGGTTGAATTGAGCGCGGTGTATAAGGGCGCTTCGCGCGGCAAGATGTTGATGCCGGGTGAAGTATCTGAAATGTTCCGGGATTTTACGCTTTCGTTCGATCGCGATGGCGCTAATGCCGAAACGCTGAAGGAAGAATTTATCAGCCAGGCAAAGAACAAATTCAAAACCATGTCGTTTGAATTTCCGGTCGTGCTGGAAACGGAAGGCGGCGAACCGGACATGGAAGCGCTGACTGCCGAACGCGATGCTCTGACAACCGAGCGCGATACGCTGACAACCGAACGCGATGCGCTGACCGCCGATCTGGCTGCCCGCGACGCGACTGTAACCGAACTCACCAAGCAGGTCGCCGACCTGAGTGCTGCGCGGAGTACGCTGCAAGGGCAAATAGATGAATTCAAGCAAACCTTGAAATCAAGGCGAGACTTGAACGCGGAGATGCGAAAAATCCTTGATGATATCAAGTGCGCCCTTCCCGACCCCGCCATCATTGAAACAGATGAAGCGTTGGCGTCGGCGGCCTGCGCCTGCATTGCTCTCGGCATCGCTCTGCGGACCGATATTGCCGTGCGGATTGAAAAGGCAGATATCCAGCTTAACGGCGAGAAGGCCGAGAAGGCCGAAACCCACGCGCGCTCGATGTCGGCGGTCGAACTGGTTGGAAAACTGGAAGTGATGCAGAAGGCCGTGGCGGCCAAATATGGCATTGACCCTGTAACCGGCGCTGTGGCGGACGTTCCGCTGCTGGCTAAAAAACCGGCGCAGCATCCTTCGAGTGTCTATAAAGACTGACATAGATTTTTGTTAATTCCCGTTTCTTAATTTTGTAACTAAGGAGAATATTATGAGTTTTTCAAGTGTAGAACATGCTGGCCTGAGTGAAGTACCGGCAACGGCATGGAACAACAACGGCACTACGCCTATTGTTGCCGCTGATGTCGGCAGCCCGGTCAAGGTAACTGATGCGACCGGCCGCTCGGTAATCCTGGCAACTGCCGGGGTAGATTTCATCGGCGTGGTTGGCGGCATCAATGTGTCTGCCAATGTCGTTTCGGTCATTCAGGAACCCGGCTCTTGTGTTTCGGTTGCCTGCAATACTGATGCTGACGCTCCGGTCGTGAATGGCTGGGTCGTGGCAAACGGCTCTGGCGGTGTCAAAAAATCCGCTACCAAAACCAACTGGCAATGCACCTACGTTTCTGGCGCGGTGTGTGAAATCTGGCGTTCGTAACGCCGGGTCCCGGATATTGTTCAACCGATTGTGAATGATTTTTAACTGTATTACAAGGAGTTATATTTATGGAAGCACCGCATGTAAAAGATCTCGCCAAGCTGAAAGAAAAGGCGTTTGAAAAAAACACGTCTGTCAAGGATGTGATTCAGCGCGCGCACGAATATCCCGATTTCCGTTTTTCGGAAGCCGAAGTAGGCGAACTGATGGCCGTCCACGGCCGCAATTTCTACGAGTTTGGCACGCAGGTTCAGGAAGGCGGACAAAACCGTCTGATCAGCGTTTCGCAGACGCTGAATACCCTCATGGAAAAAGACGAAAGCGGCAGCGACCTGGACGGATTCCAGCGCCTGCTGCGCCACTATCGTCTGCCCATTAAAAATGATTTGTCGGCCGGTGTGTATGCCGCGACGATGGATTGCTTTTTCGAGACCCCGCAGAAAACGGCGCTCGTTCCTGAGTTTATTTCACGTCAACTGCTGAAACAGGCAGAGGAAACATACGACCTGGGCGACATTGTGGCCGAACTGATTATGTCACCGAACGGCACCTTCAAACAACCGAAACTGGACCTGACTGGCGTCAAGGCCGGGTTCTCGCCTGTGGGCGAATACACCCGCGCCAAACCGGCCCGGATCAAGTTTGGTGAAGTGTCTACCAGCGTGTTCAAGCGCGGTATCGCCTTCCAGGTTTCGTATGAAGCCATGAAGGATGTCCCGCTCAACCTGCTGGCCCTTTTCATTCAGCGCGTGGCTATGAAAGACAGCGAAGACCTGCTGGGTCGCGCTATCGCCAAACTGGTTGAAGCTGCCGGAACACCGACCAGCAAAACCGCTGTGGGCGCTACGGGCGTGGTTGAAACGGCTGATGATGGCAACATCAACATTCGTACCTGGCTGAAAATGACCCGCATGACTGGCGGCCATTATTGGGATCGCTGCTTTGCATCGTCCGATGTCGCCGAGGCGATTATGACGATGGCGAAACCGGGCAACGACCTGCTTACCATGTCGGATATCTATGCCGGTCTCCTGCGCGAAAAGATGGGAGTAGATGTTTCTCTCAGCAATATCCGGCGCAAACCGGTACAGATCATCGAGCATGAAGATATCGCCGCGAAAACGGTGGTATTCATCGACCGGCGTTACGCCCTCCTGCATATCAAGGAGATTGGTGTTGACATGGAAGAATACGACAAAATCATCAATGGCCGGTTCCACGAAGTAGTGGTAACTCGCGCCGATGATTTCAGCGTGTTCGATTCGACCAGCGTCAAATCATACGACGAAATTTAATCTCCCTCAACCTCCGGGTGGTCTGCCGCGCTGCTAACGCGGCGCGGCAGACACAACTTTAAGGAAAACAATTATGGAAAATGATCGTATTGATTGGACTGGCGGGCAAGATGAAGACGATGAGCGGTATGAAAAAGATGAAGACCTCGTACCTCCGGCTGTATATCGTCTTACCGAATCGGCTTTGGAAAAAGATGTTGTGGTGATGTGTCAGGATAACAAACTGACCTGGAACCGCAAGCATCCTGAACATGCCGTCGCGATTTCATCCGCGCGCATATATCAGGCCATGTCGGCCGGACATCTGGAGATAGTCGAACCGGTTGCCGCGCCCGCTGAAAACATCGAACCTACCGATCCTGTCCTGACAAAGCTGGAGCGTGTGGTTGATGATGTCGTTCAAGAAACGATAGAGGCGGTTCTTTTCAAGGAAACCGCGAAAACATTTACGGTTATCAAAGACGAAGTGGAAACACCGCTCTATGTCCGTGAAGGCTGGCGCAAGGCTGCGCCGGTCGAATAACAAACTATGCTTTAATTCCGGGGTAATGACCTGATAATTTTACTAATCAAGGAGAAATAAGAATGAAAACTTTGTTTACTGCACTACTGCTTGCCCTGACGGTGATTGCCATCGCGGTTTTTTGTGAAGGAGCGTTCACAACCACTAACAGTTACACGACCGGCTTTGCCGTCGGTACTCAGTCGCTGTCCAACGAAACAACCGGTATCACGATCAAGTATCGTGATTTTACCGGGGCCGATTATGTCACTATTGCCGTCTATTCCGGCGCGATATTCGTCAAGCCCTCTGAGTACCAGGATTATTTCGAGATTGACGGCACCGCGACCAACCGGCAGATGTGGTTCTATGTGGGTCTCAGCAATGTCTACAAGATTGCTGTCTCTCCCTCCATGTCGTTCCAGATCAAGTGTACGAACAGCGTCAACAACATCTACAAACTCGGCTATTGTAATTAACGGACACACATAAATTATTAACGCAAAGACGCTAAGGCGCAGAGGGCGCTAAGGTGAAAAATAGTTTTGACTGTAATTTTCTTTGCGACCTTGCGCCTTTGCGTTAATATTTCAATCTTCTCTTTATGGATATTCTCGACAAGACAACGGTAGTAAATCGCGAATTCAGAAATGATGTGCGCGAATTGCTGGGGTGCAGCAGCGCTGCGCTGGCGGACACGTCTATCTATCTTGTCGCCAATTCCCCGGAACTGTTATACGCTGAACGCCAGATCAAGGCGTTAGTCACCGACTATGCTGATTTTTATGTTGCGATTGACGCCGAAGGGTATGATGCTCAAAAGTGTTTGGCTCTGTATGTTGCCACATGCGCTATGGTTGCTCTGTCGTTGTGGGATGAGATTTACGACCCGGCCCTGATTCGCGAAAAAGCGCCTGACTATGAATATCAGATAAACCCCGACCTGCTCCCGCGCCGCCAGGAAGCCCTGCGGACCAGGATGCGCACCTATCTTGATTACTTAGGTGTGGAAGTGAGCGAGCAGGAGCTTGTATATATTATTCAGGGGTCTGATGCTACCACTCACGTCCGTGCTGACGGCGTGTAAAAAAATCATTTGTTTATTATTTACTTATCGGAGTGCGTGATGAAAAAATATTTGCTGCTGTTATGTTTCGTGTTATCCTCTGCTTTCTCCCTCCGGGCCGAAGTACCCGCTTACATGCTCTACACCCAGGACGGCGGCTTGCCGATCTACATTACGACCAACGGCATAGCAGGCGGCAGGGTTCCCTTCTACCAGATGAAAACATTTTCAAACGCGCTGCCGGTTATTATCAAGGGCGTGGAAGGTTACACCGTCCCTGCTGGCATCCTGACAAACATCAACGGTATATACTTCTCCGACGGTTCCGCGATCGTCACCGGCGGCAGTCTGCATGTGACGGGGAAGTTGGTTTCTGAAAGCGGTATTGTTATAGGAACAAACATAGAAGATAAAATAACGCTTCTCGCCTGGCAGGAAGACCCTCTCGGCAGTCAGGTAACTCAGGCTCTTGTTACAGTCACAAATGGATGGACAATGGGGCCTGGGCTGATGTGGACGAATGACCTCGGAACAGTGACCAACGAAGTAACCGGGCTATTCACCGACCTGACTAATATCAATGCGGTCATGGCATACCAACTGACAGTGAACAGCACTAACTACGATCTGTTCCTCTCGACCAACAGTTTCTACCACCTGACCCTTGGGTATGATGAGACACTGGTAGATTGCG
>CAZCLS010000202.1:0-7327 GCA_964499565.1 uncultured bacterium | reverse complement strand
CTAAGCCGAGGGGATTGAGACCCTGATCGGCCTGGTCGATCGTAGACTGAACTTCGTTGAGAGAATCGGCCAGGGTGACTAAGTCGGACACGTTGGTACGGTCGATTTTCTCGATGCCCTCATAGGGTGAATAGGTAGGCAGGACGCTGTTGGCGACGACCCAGTCGAAGTAGTCACCCATACCGGCGCGAACGCCCCAGCCGCGGACGCCCCAGGCGCGATTCGTATCGCTGTCGCGGTACCCTTGCCACTGGGCATCAGGATTTTCCTGATAGGCCTGGCGGTAGGTATCCCTTATAATTTCGGCGCCGGTGCGGGCTTTGGCGGCGGCAGCCGCAGCGAATTTCTGTTCATGCAGATAATCGACCGTGACAGCCGATTCACCGACATTTTCGGCATAGGTACCAGGCACCCAGTCGAAGAACGCGTTATGGAGCAGAGTATAATACGTCATCGTGGCCGACAGGTAATGACCCCAGGCATCGCCATGGCCTTGAGGATAAAGGATAGCGGCGTCTTTATCATCGATAATGCCGTCGGCGTTGCCGTTTTCATCGAGAATGTCATAATTGAGAGCGTAGGCAACTTCACCGCCGACGATATCCTTGGTAAAGTTCCAGATCAGGCGGTTGTAGAACGGCGAGGTCCAGACCGGAGGATTAAGGGGAGAGACTTCCTGCATAACCGGGCTGCCCTGACCGCGGCCGCGCAGGAGGTTTAGGGTTTCATCCAGGAGGGTATCGGTCTGATTCATGAAACAGTGAATAGATGAGGCATCGACGGAGTAGGTACCGTCATCGGTACCGAACCCGATAGTCGGGTCGAGCGCATCGGCATACGCTTCGTTTCCGAGCAGTGAATACAGATCGGCGATGCGGCCGGCGGCCAGCATGATCATCTGGTTGGCATTGGCATCATGCTGAGGCGGGTCGGCGGTGATACTCATACCCATAGCGGTTTTCATAACCGTGATATAGATCTGGAGGAGGCCCCATTGGTCGATCGACTCGGGATTGAGAGGGACGTTACCATCCCAGCGCGGGCCGGCCTGAGCGATCATACTGACGAGAGTATTAATTTGACGGTCATGGAAGCTGTAAAAGCGTTGTTCAAAGGGAGTAATAGCGTCCAGAACGCGCTGGACCCAGCCTTCGACATATTTCGGGGGAGTCCATTCGCTCCAGTTGGTGCCGCCGGGATAGCCCAATTGCGCGCGGCGGTAGCGACAGACGAAGTAATGGCTGTCGAGGGCGAAAAGGTTTTGGCCTTCAATCGTGATATCATCCGAACCGAGGCCGCTGGGCGGTTCCAGGAAGGGATAAACGCTCCAGGTAGCGACATTGGTTTTCTGGGCGGGAATGTTGCCGTTCTGGTCGGGCAGAACAAAGCGCCAGTCAAAGATATAGTTATCCGGCTGGCCGGCGTAGGTGCAGGTTTCACGGATAGTAGTCTGGTCGTCATAGGGATTATTTTCGAGACCGGGCTGAACAAGCTCGCCGCGGAAGAGGGGCAGAACGACGTTGATGACCTGGAGTTGGATCGGTTCAGACTGGGGCTGCATGATCGTATTGGTACTGTTATTGAAAACAAGGGTGACATACCCGGTACCCTGTGCCAGGCCTGCGGAGAGAGCCAGGGAATCGAAGGGAATGGCGTCGTTCGTGACAATAATGGGATTGCGGCAATTTTCGGACAGTTGTTCCACCGCGGTATTTATATCGGGATAGGGAGCAAATTCATTCGTGATCAGAGCGTGGTCGCGCTGACTGATAACATTCATGAGGAGGTAACCGTCCTGGCCGATCTGGCTGCTGGTAAGGGTGACATATTGGCCTTTGAAGTCAACCTGTTGCTGGACGGGATCGTACCACAGGCGGCGATTAAGGTGCGGCGGCAGGAAATTAAAATAGTAATGCCCATCGATATTTTCAGTTTGCTGAAGGAGATTGGGCGGGAGCGAATAATCGGACGGCAGATCAGCGCTGCGCACGCGGGTGGGATCTAAGAGAGAAACACAGGGGCCCTTACCGTAGCTGGAATTATAGAGCGGCTGCTGATAGATGATATCGGCGCTGGTCTGTTCGGAAATATCGGGCAGATTGTTTTTGGGTGTATAGAGGGTATCGCCGACATTAAGGGTGGGATAGCCTGATTCCCAGTAGATATTGTAGCGCATGTCGACGGGCGAGCCGGGAGTACCGGCGAAGCGGTCGAGCAAAGGAATGACACCGTTTTTAAGGGAGCTTTGGTACCAGGAAGGAATATACCAGGAGGGGTCTAAATAAGGATAGAACCAGCCGATAAGGATACTGCTGCCGGCATCGGGACCGGTATTGCCGCCTGCTGCCGCCCAGACTTCATTATTACGGTCTTTCCAGCCGGGGCCTTGCAGAACGAGTGTTTCTTTGGTGCCGGGCCAGCTGCCCATGGGACTGGGGGGCATGAGGATGCGGGCAGCGACATTATTGTCATAGACGAAGGCATAATTCGCGTTGGTAGGAACAACCTGATATACCTGGACAGACCAGCGATTGTCAGCATCTGGATCGCGATAGGGCATGACAACATACGGTTCGGAGGTATACGCTGAAGAAGCGTCTTTGCGGTTCAGGTCATTGCGCAGGGCATAGGGGATACCGCTCTGAAGGATGGCATGTTCTTCGTTGGGGTTATAGCCGGGCTGGGCGGGATCATTCTGGACATAGATATACTGGTCATGCCAGTCTGAGTGCAGCGGTTTACCGCCCAGGCTGCTGGCGACGATGATCTGTCCCAGGTTAGCGCCGGCGGGGATAATGGGAGGAGCGGCATTCGTCCAGGCGGGCGGGCCTTGAAGCAGACCGTCATTAACGAAGCCGGAACGGTCTTCAGTGGCGGAACCGGACGACTCGTTCATGGGATAATAGGCGATCAGGCGTTCTTCATCTTCGGGCTGTTTAAGCTGATGCAGCATCATGGAACGGATATCGGCTTCAGACCGGGCGGAGTCCCAAATTCTGACGTCATCGATCAAGCCCTTGAAAAAATAGGAAGAGTCGCTGAACATGCCGATACAAAGCGGCGAACCCTGAGCGGGGGTCAGATTGACGGAACCCTGGGTAACAAGGCCGGTGCCGTTGAGGAAGATAGAGCCGCTGGAACCGGAAACCGAGACGGCCACATGCTGCCACACGCCGTTCTGGACCATGGTAGCGGGTGATGTGAGCCGCTGACCTTTGGTTTCAAAGACAATACTGCCGTCAGACGAATTATAGGAATTGACATACAGGGCGTAGCCATCGCTGCCGGCGCCACCCGGACGTTTGGCGGCGATAGTATTGATATTATTTTTACCATCGGGTTTAACCCAGGCTTCAATCGTAAGCTGATTCGTTTGATTCAAGACGGGATGAGTACCGCAGGAAATGGCATCGTTAACACCATCGAAAGCCAGGGAATAATTAGTAGAAAGACCGGGCCAGATGTTGTTATAGCGGCGTACGAAGGATGGAATCTGAATACCCTGGGCAAAGCGATTGCTAAGAATCCAGCTGGCCCACCAGACTTCAACCGTGCCGGTATTGACGGCAAAAATCTGAGAATCGAGAGAGGGATAGGAATAGATGGCAGGTTCGAAGCGGGTGCCTTCTGATTCATGGATATAGCCGGAGCCGGGGCTTTGCTGATGGTCATCGGTAATTTCATCACCGATCTCCCAGGAGAGGGTCAGGCCGGGTTGTTCTGGGCCGATCGTGCCGACCGGTTCGGTATCGGCATACCGGCGAATGCGGACTTCACCGATGGAGAAAGTCTGGGTATGGCCGGCGTTGTAACTGTTAAGAACAGGGAACAAGGTGGCGGTGGGGAGATAATGGTCGGCGGCGGAACCCTGGGGCAGGCCGTTAAGAAACCAGTGTACGGAATCCTGTTCAATCGCGACGGCGAGAAGATCATTAGAGAGGATAACCGTGCGCGTGGGACCATAATTAACATATTTGCCGTTAGCGCACATACCGGCAAAGCCGAGGGAGTTATTATTGCCTAAGTCCCACTCGGCGAACTGGACCTGATTACTGATAAAGAGGGTGGCATCAGACTGAAAGAGCTGGTCGCTGCCAACGAGGGAGGAAGCGCCGCAGATAGAGCCGCGCACGCCCTGCTTGGGGACAATACCGTTACCGCTGATCCAGGTTTCGATCAGGGAACCATACGGAACAGGATTGACGCCGATCAGCTGGTCGCCGCTTTTGATTGAAACGGCGGTATGGGAGACAATGGCAGGATTGCCCAGAATGTTCCATTTATCGAGGTCGGTGGAGAAATCGTCATAGAGAAGAAAGGTACTGCCAGGACTACTCGCGGCATCGGTGTCGGGATTGCCGTAATCGAAGAGGAGAATAGATTCACCGACGGATGGCACGCGCACCCAGATGATGGAAACGCCGGCCTTGTTCCATTGCTCGATCCAGTAGGCCAGTTCGGAACCGGAGCGGGAATAGAAGCGGATGTCATCACCGCTGGCGTTAGCGTGGGCATAGGAAAAATTGGAGGAGAGCACAATCCGGACCTGGAAATCATCAAAAGGCGTAGGCGGGTCGAGGCGGATTTCACGGCGGTACTGCCAGAGCATCTGGGAATGGAGAACGGATTTCATGACTTCGAAGCCGACCCATTCGTTACCGGTATTACCGCTGCCGTCATCGGTTTGGAACTGGAGCAGAGAGAGGCCGGGACCGGTGGACCAGAAGTTATTGGTTTGAAGGAAGCCGTGGTCATATTCATTGGCATAGTCTTCAGCTTCCATGAGTTGGGCGTTAAACTCATTGGGAATAAAAACAGCGGGACCAAGGTCGTCATCGGTATCGCCGCGGATATAAAGGCGGGCGGGATGGATAGGATCGTTTTCGGCGGGCCAGTAGGAGGTATAGCGATGCATTTCATAGGGCCAATTGACATTAAAGCCAAAGCCGCCGATTTCCTGCCAGAAGACTTCCATAAGAGGCGAGAGGTCGTTCTGTTCGATGGCAAACACGGCCCCTTTCATTTTGCCATTGATATTATGCTGATAGATCAGCTTGTTGTCGGTGCCGGCCGAGACGAAAGGCATACCGGGATTAGTGACGGTAACGGCAGGCTGCAATTGGCTGCCGATAGGAACATGGCTTTCTTTCCAGCCGTTGTCAGGTTTGACATAGACGACATCGATACCGTAGAGCGGACCGTTGGTAGAAGAACCTTCATAGAGCAGGACGAGATAGCCGATACCGGAGCGGGCGTACAGATATTTCTTAGCGCCGGTTTGGCTGATCCAGACGGTTTCGGGGGTAACTTTATTTGTCGGGGCGGGGATATCCTCATTATAAAAGAAGGTCAGTTTGGGGACATCGGTGACATCGACACCGGGGCCGCGGGAGGGAGGTTGATTCCAGAAAAGAGTTCGGGATTTGAAGGCCGGATCGGCCTGGGGTTGGACGATATAAAGCGAGCGCAGGTACCCGCCGGTGGCGGAGGGCGCATACCAGTCAATCTCAACTTCGCCGTCATTCATGGCCACAACAATATTGGTATAGTACAGATAGACAGCCCGGGTAATCGTATTGGTCCAGGTAACAACGGTATTAGTGACGCCATGATCGATGACGGTATTAGTAATGGCATAGCCGCCGTCACCGCGGCTGTAGATAAGCGGAGGATTGTCGATAGAAGCGGAAGCGCCGGCAGGAGGAATAAGTTTACTGCCCAGGTACGTATATTCAGCGCCGGCGATATAATAGCCGGAGCTTTCGACGCTGGGCTTGAAATTATTTTTAAAAGCCTTCACGCGCAGGACGGTACTGCCGGAAACAGGAATTTTGCCATTAACGGCAACGGGAGAATTGATAGTCGGGGCAGGAGGATCGGCGCCTATTTCATAATGAATATCGGCGCCGTCGGTAGCGCAGGAAACGGAGATAAAGACCTGGGTTGGGAAATAACCGGTAGCGGGATTCAGGACGACATTGGAGACCATCAGGCCATAGGTGCTGCTGCGGTTGAGACTGTTGTTCCAGTTCGGCCGGACAGCCAGGGCCTTGACGGGTACGTTATCGACACTGACGGTAATTGACTGTCCGTTGGTAACGCTGGGACTGGAGACCGTCGGGTCGCTGCCGTCCGTCGTGTAATAAATTGAAACGGGATTGAAGGGTTTGTTCTGGTTATCGCGGATGGAAATATTAACCTGGAAAGGATTAAAGAAGGTACCATAATCGGGTGAAAAGGTGGCGGGAGGAACAACCAGAGTAAAAGGAGCGCTGGTCTGACTGTAGGCATACCCGGTCAGGATGGCTTTAACGCGCAGGGTGCAGGAATTGGTCAGGATAATTTGTTTCACGCCGCCGACATTGACCGGTTGAGGCGACGCTGTCGTTGGTTCCGAGCCATCGATAGTATAGTAGAAATTGGCATTAAAATTCGAGCATGAGACAGCGATGGTGAGGTTTCCGGTATAAGTACCGCCGTCGGTAACGAGCCATTGCTGGTGGCCGCCGCTGTCTTCCACACTGGCTTTCAAGGTAGGGATAGGGAGCCTTTGACGATGACTGAGGATCTGGATAAACGGCTGCCAGATATTACCTTCATAATAGGTATTACCGCTTTGCGTAAAGAAATCAGTGCCGAGATACAGTTTAACATGATCGATTGATTGGTTGGAGGTAACGATCTGCTGATAGAAACAGGCATACGCGGAATCAGTAGCTTGCTGCAATGGATTTCCATTAGCGTCATAATAAATTTCGGTATAGGTAACCGGCTTACTGAGAGGTACGCCGGTATTGTCAGTCTGGTAGGCAAACAGATGAGAAAAGCAGCTGTAGTAGCGGTGATAGAGACTTTGGGAGCCGGTCCAGTATTTATTATAGTCATACACAAAGCCGAACCAGATATAGGTGTCCACAAAGGGCATATCCGGATTCGTGCTTTGGGGTACGGGCATGGTAATGCTCCACTGGGCCGGATAATCTTCGGGATAATCCGGTGGCGTAGCGGTGCCGGGCAGGCGGTAATCCTTCGTAAACTTCCAGGCCGGGGGAGTACCCGGGGAGAATTTATCCCAATTCGTGAACAGCTTGGCGGTAGAGGGATTGGCGGGATCGGTAAAGCCCCAGTCGAGTTTGGTAGTAGGAGTACCGGGCCAGCCGTTAGGGCCGCCGGGAGGGCCGATCTGGGTATTACCGGGCCCGGCGGCGAGCAGCGGAAGGGAGATAAAAAGAACGCAAAAGACAGTAGAGAGAAAGCTGGTAAACGTCTTCATGGATCAACTCGAAGCGTATATGTTAAAAGGCTTTTCGCTTTAAAAACAGCACAA
>CAZCLS010000201.1:0-7329 GCA_964499565.1 uncultured bacterium | reverse complement strand
GAGCGATCTGCAATTCCGTCAGGGAATAAAACGTTTCCAGCAGAAGCACATCAACACCTGCTTCGGCCAGAATTTCTGCCTGTCGTACAGCTGCGTCGCTGACTCGTTTGGCAGTAACTGAAAGGTTGGATTCAATAATCAGGCCGGTCGGACCGATGCTGCCGGCAATAAATACATCTGTATCAGCCGCGGCTTCCCGGGCAAGTTCAACCCCGCGTGTGTTAATCTGAACAACCTTGTCGGTCAAACCGAAGTGTTCCAATTGGATCGGATTTGCCCCGAAGGTATTGGTTTCAATCAGTTGCGACCCCGCGGCAATGTATTGCCGATGGAGATCAGAAACGACATTCGGCTGGGATAGATTAAGTTCATCATAACAGCGGTTAATAAAGATGCCCATAGTATAAAACATCGTGCCCATGGCGCCGTCACCGAGCAAGGGGCCTTCTTTCAATCGTTGTAGAAAATCAGAATGGTGTATGTGTTCTGTCATAGTGAAGTAAACAAGCTCCTGATAATAGAAATAAAACAATTATAGCATTTAGCGTTACATAAAAAAACCAGCAGTGCAAGCGAGTGTCTGTTGCTCACAAGGCTGGATAAAGTCTGTCGGACGCCGGCGTGTTGTGTAAATGATACGGTAAATCGTTAAGAATAAATCCAGAATTAATAATACTGGTAATATAGTACCAATATTTGCTATATATGTCAAGCCGTTTTTGGCAGGGAATACATGATATGAATATTATTGCTGCGAGAAGCCAGACAAGATATCAAGACCACAGTCTCAGAAATTGTAGCTGGGGTCGCTGACCCCGGATTATTTCCTTATGAATCATAGCAAAAAATGGCACTTGGACAAGGTATGCCTGGTGCAGTAATGTGCTCAGCTGCTGGTGCCCTCCATATACTGAAAACAACCTTACCGCGATACCGTGCCAAGTGCCATAATATGACCCGAACAGGGGGTACGTCAAGCGTTCGCAGTCATAGTATAAATGAAAAGACAAACAAAAGATGTGCCAGTTTCTATCTTGTTTGTTATGAGTGTATTAAAACATTATAATGGTAGAAGTGTACGGCTTTTGTGTCGAAAATCTGCCGGAATTGCGACCTTTATTCCGTTTCAGCCAATAGTTCAATACCTGAAATCTGCGTTTGACCTGATTCGGGTACTAATTCTACCATGAGGGCGTCATGAACAGGTATGTGCTTGAATTCCAGCTGCAAAGTAGTATTATGTTGACCAGCTTCGCGAGCTATATCGAAAGCTTTTCTGACAGGTTTTCCCTGAATACGAATTGAAAAAATCCGTTCACCGGGCTTACACTCATCCGGTTCAGCAAAAAACATTCGGACAGTATAGTTCTTTTGCAGGGATGAACCGGGAGCGAGAACGATTACACAGCGGGCAAGACCCCGGGCGCCTGAAGCTCCGACCCAGTTCAGACCATTGCCGTGCAGGAAGGAAGAATGGGCGCAATACCAATCAATAGAATCAGGGATCGTTGCAATCGGTACATGCGGGGAGAGGCCGCCGCGATCGGGATAATCAAGCCAGAGTGTGCCTGAATCAGTCAGCCGGTCACCGGGAGCGCCGAAGTTGATACCCAGAAGGGAAATAGGAGTAGACGAGTGTGTCCAGTTGCCAAGATCAACCGTAACTGTTTCGGTTGTTGATACGGCTCCAGGTGCAATTATTGAAGTGTAGACTGGTTCTTTTGAAGGATAATGACCCAAGTCATTAAATGTCCACGTTTCGGTGTCAGGCATATGAATCAGAGCCAGGGAAGCCTGGTTCTGATAGCTGCAGGTACAGGTACGGGTGTAATCGGGGGCATTCAGCACACCGTCAGCGGCTATCAGGTTGGCGCTGCAGCCGGATTTAAAGCCGCCTAAATTGCCTGTTCCACCGTTGCGGTCCAAGTCGAAATACCCAGCTGCGGCGGAGCGGAATGTCAGCAGGTGTTCGCTGCCGATGCAATAATTGCAGCCATAGTGGCGCTGGTAGGTCCAGCGCACCGATTCGCCGGTCAACGGGTCGGTTGCCGGTCGCGGCAGACCGGTATGCAAGTTAAGTCGGGTACCGCCGGCCTGCATGATCAATGAGTTATGATGCAGCAGGCAGGGTCCGCTGTAGTAATCGTTATTCTGCCAGAGTACCTTCCCGGTCCGACCGCGATAGGCAACCATACCGGAAGACACTTCATCAAAGGCCCGGTCGGTCGAGGCGCTGCCGCCTTGAAACAAAATATCCTGCTCTTCCGAATACCCGAGCCAGGTGCCGAATACATTTGTATCAGTCTGCCACAGAACCGTTCCGTTTGTTATTGACAACGCGTACAAAGTGAAATTGGTAGCGGGATTCAGGACACGGGTAGTGAACACCGAAGTTTTGCGCGGACTCATGCCGTCTATACAAAACATTTTGCTTGCACCGGCTGCCATGGCATTGTGCCGGAATGAGGTTTGCGCGGGCCGCTGCCAGAGCATTTGCCCGGAATGGCGGTCCATCACAACTAGCAGTCCGCTGGATGATGCATAGGGAGTGTTTATTGTGATTTCAGGTATCTCATGCAGCACACTACGATTGGTCTGGTCCGGGTTTTTAGGGACTCGTTTGAGATATACAAGGTATGGATCAAGTGTAAAATCACGTTTTGGATCGTCCGAGTGGGTATAGCCTTCAATCACTAATACATTAGACCCTTTGCGCAGGAAAGCGCGGGGATTTTCGATTTCAAATGACTCCCAGGGACCGGGATCGCGCTGAAAGAACACTTCAGCAGTCTGACCGCTGCCTTTCCCTACCCCAACCCGCAGAACTTCATGACCGTTGAGCCGGGTGATAAAAGCATCATCATACTTGATTATCAGCTCAAGCCGTCCAATATCTTCCGGGTCTTTGAGCATAAAGGGCCGGCGGATAGTTATAAATGAATACTCATTACTCATCTCCGGCAAGTGCGTATTGAATTGCGCTGAACTCTTGTCATTCTTCTTTTTGGTTGTAAAACCGAAGCTTGTCCGGCCAGATAGCCATTGCAGTTTATTGCTTACTGCTTCCGCTTCAGTGACACCCTTCAGAAAGCGCCAGGTACGGTGACGCGGGATCAGAACAGTCCGGTTGGAAAGTGACTGTTCATCGACATGAACTCCCTGGTTGCGGTTCCGGACCTGCATTTGAATAGGAGAAAATGTTGCTATCAAATAATTTTCCCATATCCGCAGCGAACCCCAGCGTGGCGGTTCGGTTTTTTCGTTGGCGGGATAGGTGATTGTGCGCAGCACGTTCCCGCTGGCAGGATCCAGTACTAAGCACCGATCGGGCAGCATGACATAGATACTATCGTCCGTGCTGACATAATTACTGCCGATTTCATTCGCGCCGGGCTGGTGAGAAGTGTTATCATAAAAATTGCCAAGACCGGGAATTGATTTCTCCCATATGACGCACCCGGTGTACACATCCACAGCGCGCAGAAGGTCAGGACCTTCTATGAACAGGCGGCCGCCGATTATCTGTGGAGAGGGTCCATGGCCATGCCGGGGAAGGATCGGGTCATTGGCTGGTCCTCCGAACCAGAGTGCTCCCAGAGGAAGTTTGACAAGGGAATCTCGCGAAACCAGAGTGTTGCCCGCATCAGCATATTGATGAGTCCAGGATGCACTGCCGGGCAGCGGACCGGGGCGGCTGACCATGATGCTGTTTTCTTCCACAGCCACACTGAATCCCGATTCGGAAAAATCCCTGGCCAATACTTTTTCAAACAAAGCTGTGATCGAATTTCCTTCCAGAATAGCAGTTCCACCATAAGGGCGGAGTGCACAGGCTACTACCGATAATTCGTTTGTTCCTCCCGTGAATCCCGCTGCCCGGGAGTCTTCAGTAATGATCAGTGCGGCTAAATAAGGAGGCAGGTTAAATGCGGTCGGCCGGCCGCAAAATGCGGAAATGCGTCGGCCATAGATTCCGTTCGTATCCATTTGCCGCCGTAAAGCGTCAACCCTCTCCAAGGAAGGATCCACGACAATCAGGTGAAACCTGCTGCATTCAAGCAATGCCGACAGCAATGGCCCGGAAGGAATGCCGTATAATACGCAATAACCTGTATCAATTCCGCAGCGGGCAATTAACTGCCGCACTTTTTCGGTCGCAGCTTTATCGGGCGAACCCCGGGGAGTTGAATGCAGAGAAAACCTACGCGGATGATCCTGGTTCGGTTCACCAAAACAATACACCTGACCTTCCAACGTTACCACGAATAATTTTCCATCTGCTGCCAGCATACTCCAGGGAGTACCTTGCACCGATCCTGTCCAGGATATCGCGGGGGGCAGATTTGAAGACAGATCAATTGCCAGCACGGTTCCCCGCTCATCGGCTCCGTATAAGCGTGAGCCGGCTTTAATGAAAATAGTGGTCAGCGTTGAAGAAAGAGCATATACATCCGGAGCAGCCAATCTGATTTCAGTACCGATAGCCCCTTTTCGATTAGTTACAACAACTTCCGCCGGGGGCATAGGTATTACTCCTAAAGAGTTCTTTTCGGCGAAATAGATACCGTTTTCAGTATAGAGTCCTTTGACATGATTCTGAATCCCATTGCCGTTCTCAAGTTGGAACATGCAATCACCATTAAAGAACCAATTACTGAGAGCCGTGACATTGTATCCACCGGTATCGTTCCCGAACTGGCGGCTTTCAACAAAAAAATAGCGGAATTGCCCGGTATGGCGGTCATAAACTGCCGGAACAGTGCGGCCGCCGGCGATTAACAGCGAGTCGCCTGACACCGTTAGATACCCCTGCGGCGCCACACCGGCAAAAGCCGGAGAGTCATGCTGTTGAAGCTGGAAACGTGAACCGCTGCCGGTATTCGACCAGAGAATTTTACCGGTCTCGGCGTCTAAGGCGTAAATAAAGACGCCCATAAACGGCCAGATGCCGGCAGCGCAGTACACAGTGTTTTCATATACAACCGGCGCACCCCGCATCGGCCACATGCTGACTAAGCGATAATTACCGGTTATCCTGCGGGAGTCGGGTCCGCCGCAGAATTGCCAGACGACAGAACCTGACCTGGCATCGAGGCAATACAAATAGCCGTCATCACTGGCTACAAAGACCCTGTTGCTCCAGGCAGCCGGAGCGAACCTGACCGGGCCGTCAGCATAGAAGCGCCAGAGTTCTTCACCGGTTGCGGCATCGAGCGCGGTGAGACTGTCGGAGACCATGGATGGTATGAACATGATGCCATTGTTTACAACCGGTTCATACGACGCATCGAATTGGAGTTTGGTCTGGCTGGCCGGCCAGGCGGGCACAGGCGGGGGAAGTTCGAGAACCCACTGAAGATGCAGGACAGATGGTAATTGTTCAGATGATTCGGCGGTATGCCCGGGGATACAGCGCCACATAGGCCAGTCCGCCGCGGGCAGAGAGATAGCGGTGAGAAGGACAGCGGAAATGGCATTACGCGTAAGCCGGGATACAATCATTAAATTATCAGGTCCAATTTTCCAGCTTTAAATGGTTTACGCGGGAAAATTCATTGGTATTATTCGTAACCAGTGTTAATCCCTGATACATTGCATGGGCGGCGATTAATAAGTCCATCGGACCGATCAGTAAACCGCGTTTTTTCAAGTCCGCACGAATTTTACCGTATTCCCGCGCGGCTTCAGGAGGATAGGGAAGGATGGTTATGGGCAGTAAAAATTGCTGGAGAGCCCGGGCGTTTTTTCCCGGATAAGAGCTGGTATATACGCCATAGAACAGTTCGGAGCTTGTAATCGATGATATACACATTTGTGCCGGTGAAAGCTGCGAAATATGCCGCATCACCGAAGCAGACCGTTTCTTGATAAGGTAAATGCAGATATTTGTGTCTAGCATATACTGCATTACTGCATTCCTTCACGTTCCTCAGGTGTTCCCTGATCACGGATGTTCATGTAATCTTCGCTGAAGTTTTCCAGCGCGTCAAACAATGTGGACCAGGTAGTATGTCTGGGCAATAAAACAACAGCTTCACCAATGCGTTTAATGAAAACGGATTTTTCTGAAAAGCGGAATTCTTTGGGCAATCGAACCGCCTGGCTTTGCCCATTCATGAATATTTTTGCTTCTTGCAGGGTATTATTCTTTTTCATATGTGTCCAGGTAAAAAGTATATACTTAACATATATACTATACCATAGTTGATGTGATTTGTCAACGTAAAACTAACAATCCCGGATTTATGTGTTGCCCGTGTGTTTGGCGCTTACACACAGTTTACCATTATGATTCGCGGTTGCCTCGTAAGCCAAACCAGGCTTGCGTGCGCAGGCAGAATTTAACCAGCAACAGCATTACCGGCACTTCTATCAGGACACCCACAACCGTTGCAAGTGCCGCGCCGGATGACAGGCCGAACAGCATGGTAGCTGTAGCAATCGCCACTTCAAAATGATTGGATGCCCCGATCATCGCTGAGGGTGCCGCGTCTTGATACGATAATTTCAGTACACGCGATAATCCATACCCGATGGCAAAGATCAGGGTAGTCTGAATAAAGAGTGGAATGGCAATCCACAGAATGGTAAGAGGATTGGCGGTAAGCACATCGCCTTTAAATGAAAAAAGGAGAACTAAGGTTATCAGCAGGGCGATAACTGTGATTGGAGTTAAAACGCGTATAAAACGCTCATTGAACCAGGAAATGCCTTTAACGGAAATAATCCATTTGCGTGAAATATAACCTGCGATCAGCGGCAAAGCCACATAGATACTGATTGACAGCAGCAATGCCTGCCAGGGAACCGGCAGCCGGCCGACACCGAGCAGAAATCCGCCCAGAGGCCCGTACAGCAGCAGCATGGTCAGTGAATTAATCGCAACCATTACCAGGGTATGACCGTCATTTCCTTTAGCCAGGTACCCCCAGACCAACACCATGGCGGTGCAGGGTGCTATGCCCAGCAGAATGCATCCAGCCAGGTAACTGCGCCAGAGAGGTATTGCAATCATTTTCATACCTTCGTGCATGACGACGGTGCCGGCTCCATGAGCAGCACCGATGGGCAGGTTTAAGCCGAACGGCAGTTTCACATAATCCAACACATCCGCGCCGATCAGGTTTTTGAAAATGATGCCCAGAAACAGAAAGGAAATCAGGTACATCGTAAAAGGTTTGATGAGCCAGTTGACCACCAGGGTAAGGCCGACCGGCTTGACACTTTTACCTGCTTTCAGTACTTCCGCGAAGTCGATTTTCACCATGATGGGGTACATCATGAAGAACAGGCAGATCGCGATGGGAATGGAAACCACCGGCGCGCCAT